>CANQMV010000007.1 GCA_947625085.1 uncultured Bacilli bacterium | reverse complement strand
GGGGTATAGTACTTAATTTAAAGGGTAACTATACTTTAAAAATAGACAAAATAAGACACATAAAACTAGTAGAATAAAGACTAGGTTTTATGTGTTTTTAAATGTTTAAGTATTGATAACAAGGGGCAAATGTGCTATATATAATAATATAGATAATAAGAGGTAGAGATGGGAAATCAAAAGAAAATAATAATTTTATTAATTGTTTTATCAGTTATTATGATAATTTTTAGTAAATCATATGCACTTTTTCAAACGACTATTGTATCAGATAAACCAGTTGTTGAGATAAAAACAGCAAATGAATTACCTACTATTACCGTTAATGCTATAAAAGCTAAATTAAATTCTAATAATTCGATAACTGAAGATGGTATAACTTATTTATCAGGTAATAATGAGGTAATAAATTTTAATTATGTTTGGTATTCCGGAAAGTTATGGAGAATAACTTCAATTAATCAAGATGGGACAATGAAATTAATAACTGAAAATTCTATAACTTCGATTTATTTTGGAAGCAACACAACTTATCAAAATTCATGGATTTATCAATTTCTAAATGAAGATTTTCTCGATACTTTATACAATAAAGAAAATATAATAGATGAAAATTTTAGTTGGGATGCAACTGAAGATGCTAATCAAGTTCCTCAAAAGTTAACAAATCCTACAGTTAAGGGAACTGTTGGCTTATTAACAGCTTATGAATATTATAAAGCCTATGAAAAATCTGATTCATTAAGTAATTATTTGAATATTAATTATACTTTATGGCTAATGACACCTTTTAATAATTCAAGAGTACGTTCTATTGATAGTGATGGCAGTTTAAAATATGCTAATCCAGCAAGCGATGGTTTGGGAGTTCGACCAATGATTGTTTTAAAACCTAATCTTAAATTTACAGGAAGTGGGACTAAAAATAATCCTTACAAAATAGTTGGAGATAAAAAAGTAGGGGTTAAAGGAGATTTTTTAAATACAAGATTAAGTGGAGAATATGTAAGAGTAGATAACAAAGTATATAGGATAGTTGGAATAGAAAATGGAACAACAAAATTAACAAGTGTTGATTATGTAAGAGATAAAGATAATAATATATTACTTAAAAGTTTTGGAAGTGATATAAATTATGCTAATTCAGTTGCAAGCAAAAACTTAAATTATTGGGGTTATTATTTAAATAATGATTGGTTAACTGATAATATAAAAAAATATATAACAACTGGTAAATTTTATTTAGGTAGGGTTGCACCTCAAACAAGTTATAAAAATTCTGTATGTTCCGAAAATACTTCAACAACAATTAAAAGTTGTATTCAAGACAACAAAATTTCGACAACTTGGACAGGGTTAGTTGGTCTTCCACGAGTAGGTGAGATGTTTTCTTCGCAATTTAAATATGAATATAAAACAGAATTTCTTTTAGCATTACTTACTCCATTTGATGATACATATCCATGGTTAGTTACTAATCTTGGTTATTTGAATCTTCGAAATCCCGATTCTTATCTAATTGCTGCTCGTCCTTCTATTTTTTTAAAACCAGAAATTTTAATAACAAAGGGAAATGGAACTCAAAGTTATCCTTACGAAATTAAAATTTCTAATTAAAAATAGAAATTTATTGAAAAATTGTATTGCCAAAATAAAATTGATATGTTATTATTTATTTGTAAAGTAGAGGTGATTAGTATGATGACTAAAAATATGAATTCAAATATTCAATTTTCTAATGAGTTATATGTATCACTTCCTAAAAAGGTTGACAAATTGTCAACCATGGGGGGGGGTCTAGTACTTAGACTTACTTTAAGTTTTATTAAAAAAAAAAATACATGAATGACTTGACTATTTAGGTAGTCATAGTTTTTCATGTATTTTTTTGTTAGAAAGTAGGAGTAATATGGAAAATTATAATTTTAAACAAATTTTATTATCAGTTATTGGAATAGGAATTTTAATAACTGCAGTTGTTGGAGTATCATTTGCCTTTTTCACTTATTCAAAAGTTGGAGAAACTAATAATGTAATCACAACCGGAAATATTGTATTTTCATTTAATGATGCCGAAAATAATATTGTTATTGAAAATCAATTTCCAAAAAGTGCAAGTGAAGCAAATACAGAACCAACCAAGCCTTTTGTTTTTTCTATTTCTGGTAATGTACCAGTCGGTACTGATTCAATTAATTATGAAGTTTATGCAATAAAAGGTGATGAACCAGAAAGTATAAAAGAACTGGCTAATGAAAATAAACCTAAGACTAGATTTCAAGATAGTGATATAAAATTGTATCTAACTGGTCGTGATGAAAAAGATGAATATTTAACTGGTGAAGATAAAATTACTATTGAAGATACTTATAGTCATATAGAGTCTGGTGGAGAAGCAGGCAATAGTACAACTGGGTTTAAAATAGCATCAGGTACAATTCCAAATGATGGAGTCGAACATAAACATATTTATACTTTAACAATGTGGGTATCAGATAAAGTAACGATTTCAGATACTGATTATAGTAAAACTTATCGTGCAAGTTCAAAAGAGGAAAATCCTAAAAATGTTCCACCAAAATGTAATGATAATCAAACCGAAGATAAAAGTTGTTTAAAAAATGAAACCGAAGATAATCGAGCAGTTTACAGTGATTTGTACTATTCATTAAAGATTAAAGTAGTAGCAGGCGATGCTATTGGCAAAATTTTTTCACCAACTGATTAAAGATTTTTATAAAGTTAGTAAATTATTACAACTTTATAATAGCATATCAGTTTAACTATAGTAATTAGTAATATTTAACCTTAAATTTATTATAAGTTAATACACTCATATGAAATTTATAATCTATCTATATTACAAAGCGGTTAAGTACTAAAGTTATTAGTAAAAAATTGGTATGTTATTATGAAGTTGTAATAGAAAAGGAGATGTATATGATAAAAAAATATAGTTTTTTGGTTAAAAACAAACTGAAAATATACCAAGGAAAAGTTGACAATTTGTCAACTATGGGGGGGGTTATAGTAACTAATAAAACACTTCCTTTTTTTACAAATTCAAATTTTATTAGAAAGGAAGGATAAAAATGGAAAATAGTAATTCAAAACAGGTTTTACTGTCAATGATTGGAATAGCAATTTTAATTATAGCAGTAGTCGGAGTATCGTTTGCCTTTTTTACCTATTCAAAAACAGGTGAAAAAAATAATGTAATTACAACTGGAAATATTGAATTTGTCTTTGAAGATGCAACTAATAATGTTATATTAACTAATCAATTTCCAAAAACTGCTGATGAAGGAATTAAAAATCAATCTTTTAATTTTAAAGTAATTGGCAATGTTCCAGAAGGTACTAATGCAATTAAATATGAAGTATATGCTTTAGAAAGCACTTTGCCTGAATCAATTGATGGAGTTATTAAAATGCCAACTAAAAAGTTTAAAGATGAAGACATTATGCTATATGTAACTGGCCATGAAGGAGACGAACCATATGCCGAAGAAGATGAAAATATTGAAATTGTTAATGGATATGGCAATGTTGAAACTGGTTCTCAAGCTGGTACTAGCGCTCAAGGTTTTAAAATAGCATCAGGTACAATTCCAAATGATGGGATAGAGCATAAACATACTTATACATTAACAATGTGGGTATCAGATAAAGTAACGATTTCAGATACTGATTATAGTAAAACTTATCGTGCAAGTTCTGTTTCAGAAGGTTCAAGCCCTCCAAAATGCGTTGCTGGAGTAGAGGAACAAAGTAATTGCTTGAAGGATAATAAAGAAGACGATCGAAATGTTTACAGTGATTTGTACTATTCATTAAAGATTAAAGTAGTAGCAGGCGATGCTATAGGTAAAATATTTAAAAATAACCCTTAATAGAAAGGAGAGAAAATTATGGATAACAAAAATTCAACTAAACAAGTATTATTATCAGTTATTGGAATAGCAATTTTGGTTGTTGCAGTAGTAGGAGTTTCATTTGCCTTCTTTACATATTCTAAAACTGGAGAAAAAAATAATGTCTTAACTGCTGGCTCAATTTTCTTTGATTTTTCAGAAGGAAGTGAGATAAAATTAATAAATCAATTTCCAATTTCTGATGAGGCTGGAAAAGCACTTAGTGATGATAATGGTAAAAATGGGGTTTTAACTTTTGATGTTAAAGGCTATGATGGTTCTAAAAAAGGAATTGATTATACAGTATATGCGATAAAAGGTGAGATTCCAACTAAAGATAAAATTACAGAACTTGGAGAAACAACTTATGAAGAAACTGATAGATTGAAAGACCAAGACATCAAGTTTTACTTAACTGCTGAAAGTAAAAATGGAACTTCTGGGGTAACATCAAGTTCACCAAATGGTATAGACAATAAGTTTAGTTCTCCTCAAAAAGTAAATAATAATAATAAACAATTAACTGACGAAACTACTGATGATAATGCAGTGGTGCTTGCAACAGGAAAAATTACTGCTGAAACTAAGGAAAATGAACAAACTGATACTTATAAATTTAGAATGTGGATATCTGATGATGTTGTAGTTATAAATAATGATATGAGTAATGAGGATAAAAAAACATTAGAAATAGATAAAGATAATGCAACAAACAAAAGTGTTTATACTCAAGAAGACTTTGCTAAAAAGTTTTATTCAGTCAAAATAAAAGTTGTAGCTAAAACCTCTGTTACTCAATAAAATTTTTTAAAACTAATTTTTTTAAAACTAATTGACATCTTTTAAAGAAGTGATATAATTAAGCCATAAATATTTTGATTAGGACACGGTTTATTAAACTTTTTTTAAAGAGAGTTAGTGGTTGGTGAAAACTAATAAAAAATTAATAAATTACTATCTATGAATTGGACTCGAAAGAGATTCCCGGGATTTATCTCGTTATTTAATTAAGAAAAAAATAGGATGGTACCGTGCTTTGCACTCCTTGGTACTATCTTTTTTTTATAAGGAGGATGAAAAAAAATGATAAATATAAAAGAAGACTCTAAGTTAAGTGTCTTAAATCATAGTGGGGCACATTTACTTGCTCAAGCAGTAAAACATCTATATCCTAATGCTTTATTTTGGGTTGGACCAGTTATAAATGAAGGTTTTTATTATGATATAGATTTAGGGGATGATAAAATAACCGAAGATGACTTAGCTAAAATTGAAAAAGAAATGAAAAAAATTAGCAAAGATGGTAAAAAAATCATTCGACACGAATTATCAAGAACTGAAGCTTTAGAAATGTTTAAAAATGACCCTTATAAAATTGATTTAATTAAAGAAATGGCTGATGATACAGTAATTAGTTGTTATAGTCAAGGAGATTTTACTGACCTTTGCCGTGGACCACATGTTGATTCAGTTAAAGAAATTAAATACTTTAAATTATTAAAAGTAAGTGGAGCTTATTATAAAGGAGACTCTAAAAATAAAATGCTTCAAAGAATTTATGGAGTTGTTTTAGAAACAAAAGACGATTTAGATAATTACTTGGCCGAATTAGAAGAAGCTAAAATGCGTGACCACCGGAAAATTGGGGCTAGTCTTGATTTATTCATGTCTCATGATTTAGTAGGAAAAGGAATGCCTTTATGGTTACCAAATGGAGCGATTATTAGACATCAACTTGAAAATTATATTTATGAAAAAGAACAAAAATTAGGTTATTTACATGTATATACACCATGTGTTGGAACCGTTGACTTATATAAAACATCTGGACATTGGGACCATTATAAAGAAAATATGTTTCCAGCTATGAAAGTTGATGATGAAGAATTTGTTTTAAGACCAATGAATTGTCCTCATCATATGTTAATTTATAAAAATAGTTTACATTCATATCGCGATTTACCAATTAGAATAGGCGAATTTGCAACCGATTTTAGATATGAAGCAAGTGGAGCAGTTAAAGGACTTGAACGAGTTCGCTGCATGTGTCAAAATGATGCCCATTTATTTGTAAGACCTGACCAAATTGGCGAAGAATTTAAAAAAGTTGTCTCTTTAATTCTTGATGTTTATAAAGATTTTGGTATAAAAAATTATTCCTTTAGATTATCTTTGAGAGATTCTAATGATAAAGAAAAATATTTTGATGACGATGAAATGTGGAATATGGCTGAGGCGAAACTTCGAGAAGTTTTAGATGAATTTGGATGTGAATACAAAGAAGCAATTGGTGAAGCAGCCTTTTATGGACCAAAACTTGATGTTGAAGTAAAACCAGCCGTAGGACCAGAAGTAACCCTTTCAACTTGTCAACTAGACTTTTTATTACCAAAACGATTTGAACTTTCATATATTGATAGAGAAGGAAATCGTCAAACTCCAGTTGTTTTACACCGAGCAATTTTTGGTACTTTTGATAGATTTACAGCTTTCTTAATTGAAGAGACTAAAGGAGCGTTCCCACTTTGGCTTGCCCCAATTGGAGTTAATATTATTCCAGTTAATCCTGATTTCCACCTTGATTATGCACTTAAAGTTAAAAAAACTTTAGAAGACCAAGGAGTTAGAGTAAATCTTGATAGTCGAAATGAAAAATTAAGTTATAAAATGCGAGAAAGCCAAATGAAAAAAATTCCTATTACCTTAGTTTTAGGTGATAAAGAACAAGAACAAGAAGAAGTTAGTTATCGACTTTACAGTGAAAAAGATACAACTACTCTTAAATTAGATGACTTTGTTAAATTAGTTTTACAAAAAATTGCTAATAAAGAATAATTAAAAAGATACTATTAATATTTTTAGTAGTATCTTTTAAAAAAGACTTCTGGTGATTAAAAAAGCAAGAAATATCACTTCAAAGAATAAAATAAATAAATTTATTCTTGTAAAAGCAAATAAAATAATAAATAATTGATAAAGACAAATGATTAAAAAAACACTTGTTACGATGTTATACAAAATACTAGTTTTTCTTCTAGTTCTACACATTGCACAATAACAAAACATACCATGACTTTTCTTTTTAAACATAGTTATCACCACTATAGTCTATGAAAAAATTAAAAAATTGTATAGTTTTTTCTAGATACTTAGGTTATAATAAAATTATGAGGATAGGGTGATTAGAATTGAGAACTAGAACTAAAAAATTAAGAAAAATTCGAGTTAAAAATGTCTTGTTTTTACTTTTAATTATTGGATTTTTAGGCGGAAGTTGTTTTTTTATTAGTAGAAATTTAAGTAAAAATAAGAACTTAAAAGAAGAAAATAAAGTTATAGAAGATAAAGAAATAGTTGATTTTAAAAATATGACTTTAAAAGAAGTAGAAGAATACGTAAAAACTAAAAAAATAGACCTTGAAACAGATTATGAATATAGTGAAGATTTTAAAGAAAATGTTGTTATCTCTAGTAATTTAGTTAATAATAAATTAAGTATTATTGTTTCAAAAGGAAAAATTCCAACTGAAAAGTTTCAAAAACTTAAAGTTGATGAATTAGGAAAAGTTCCTATTATGATGTATCATGGAATTGTTGATACAAAAGCTGAATATACTGGAGGAAATGTTGATAAAGATGGTTATACAAGAACGAGTGAGGCTTTTTTAAAAGATTTAGAATTTTATTATGAAAAAGGATATCGAATGGTAAGACTTTCTGACTATATTGCAGGAAAAATTGAAACTCCTCTTGGTTATTCACCAATTATTTTAACTTTTGATGATGGAAATGCTAATAACTTTAAAGTAATTGGTCGGGATGCAAATGGTAATTTAGAATTTGACCCTAAATCAGCTATTGGAATTTTAGAGACTATTAAAAAGAAATATCCTGATTTTTCAGTAACAGCGACGTTCTTTTTAAATAGTAGTTTGTGTAATCAAAAAGAATATAATGAAGAAATTATTAAATGGTTAATAAAAAATGGTTATGATGTTGGAAACCATACTACGACACACCCTGATTTTACGAAAATTACTCCTCTTAAAAGTGAAGAAGTAGTTGGCAAGATGTATGAGGAATTAGAAAAAATTATCCCTGGTGAGTATTTAAAAATTGTGGCTTTACCATTTGGTTCACCTTATAAAAAGAATCATGCTAATTTTTCTCATATTATAAAAAGTGAATATAATGGAAAAACATATGAAACAGAAGCCCTTCTTCGAGTAGGTTGGGAAAGTGAATATTCACCTTTTGATAAAAATTTTGATAAAACCTTTTTAAAAAGATGTCGAGCTTATGATAATAATGGTTCCGATTTTGATATTGAAATGAATTTTAAATTACTTGATGAAAAGAGATTTATTTCTGATGGGGATAGTAATATTATAACTATTCCTGAAAGTAAAACAGCAAATTTAGTTGCAACTGATAAAAAAATAATTACTTATAAGGAGGCAGAATGAGAGTACTTGTAACTGGAGGATGTGGATATATTGGTTCCCATACAATAGTTGAATTATTAAATTCCAATATGGAAGTTATCGTTGTTGATAATTTAGTAAATTCATCTTTAGATGTACTTGATAATATAAAAAAAATAACTGGCAAAAAACCTACTTTTTATGAATATGATATGTGTGATAAAGAAAAACTAAGAAGTATTTTTCAAAAAGAAAAAATAGATGCTGTTATTCACTTTGCTGGGTTAAAAGCTGTTTCGGAAAGTGTTTCTAAACCACTTCTTTATTATAAAAATAATTTATTTTCAACTATTAATCTTTTAGAGTGTATGGAAGAGTTTAATGTTTATAAATTAGTTTTTTCATCAAGTGCTACTGTTTATGGAAATCCAACCCATTTACCAGTTACGGAAGATTTTCCTTTAAAAACAACTAATCCTTATGGAACTACTAAATTGATGATTGAAAATATTTTAGTTGATTTATATAAAGCTAATTCTAAGTTTGATATTACAATTCTTCGTTATTTTAATCCAATTGGAGCTCATAAGTCAGGTTTAATTGGTGAAAATCCTAAAGGTATACCTAATAATTTAATGCCTTATCTTGTAAATGTTGCCTTAGGAAAAAGTGAAGTTTTAAATATTTATGGTAATGATTATAAAACAATTGATGGAACGGGAGTTCGAGATTATATTCATGTTTGTGATTTAGCTTATGGTCATTTACTAGCTTTAAAAAATTCCAAATCGGGCTTTAAAATTTATAATTTAGGAACTGGAAAACCAACTAGCGTTTTAGAGTTAGTTAAGATGTTTGAAAAAGTTAATAAAGTTCCAGTTAAATATCAAATTACTAATCGCCGAGCAGGGGACATTGATGCTTGTTATACATCACCTGCTAAAGCTTTTAAAGAATTAAATTTTACTTGTCGTTATACACTTTCAGATATGTGCTTAGATAGTTATAACTTTGCTAAAAAATCAATTGATAAAGAAAGTCGGTAAACCATTATTTTCTAAATTATTATTTTGGTCTATATTTACTTCATTAGAGTTTAAATTATTAGAATTAATATTTACTTGGTTATTATTGTTATTATTAGTTTTGGTATCTGGTTCATTAAATGCTGACATAATTTTACCAAAACTTTTTAAATTTTGAGCAATTGGTTTTATTTGATAATAAACAGGGATAGCTTGATTAATAACATTTAAAGTTTTTTGAGTATTGGTTAAAATACTTCCCCATTTAATATTAGTTAATTGTCTAAAAAAGCCACCCCTTGCACCTCTTACTGCACTTGCTGCAATAGGAGCTCTTAATGTATTGTTAAAGTTTGCAAAACCTCCACCCATTTGATTTATATAAGGATAAAAGTTGTATGGATTGTTAAACATAGTATCACCTCTTAACATTATATGAATATTTTTAAAATTTGTTTATTATTTAAAGAAAATATTATATAATAACATTAAGTAATTTGAATTATTTATTTTATTAGAATAATTTAGGAGGTCTTAATGGAAAATGTTAATTTATGCTTAAATCCTGATTTTTTAAGAGTTATGTATTTAATAAAAACAGCTTTAAATATTTTGCGATTTGTAATTCCAATTGGGCTTATTGTAAAAACAGTAATGGATTTATATCAAAATTTAATTAATCCTTCAAATAAAGATGGAGGAAGTAAAATTAAAAATAGGGTAGTTGCTGCTATAATTGTTTTTTTAGTTCCAACTTTAGTTAATTTAATTATGAATTTAATTGAAATGATAGGTGGTTATAATAGTTATAATGGAGTTAGTGAGTGTTGGCAGTTTGCTAATATGGATTATATAAATGTTTTAGAATCAGATATTGAAGAACAAGAATTGATGGAGTATTTGACTGATAGAGAAAAAAGATTAGAAAAGGCGGCTCAACAAAAAATCGCTTTAAATAGATTAGTTGAAAATAATAAAAAGAATACCGAAATAGGTAAAAATGCTAATAATAAAAATATGATTAAATGTGGAGATGGACCTAAATATAATCAAGATTTATTTAATATGGTAAGAAGTGCTGGTTTTAAAACTAGAGAAGGAGTAGTTGCGGCTGCTTTATATTTATCAAGTCATATAAACACGCATATTCCATACTTTTGGAGTGGAGGGCATTTTCATTCTTATAATGGTTACTATGACACTGGTGATAACTTTATGGGGGTATCTTCTAGATGGGGTTGTGATACGACAATGATTTCTCCGGGAACTAATAAGCAAACACCTGGTCAAAAGTATCCACTTGGTCTTGATTGTAGTGGATTTGTTGCTTGGGCTATTTTTAATGGTGGTTACTATACTGGAGATAGTAGTCAAACTTTAACGGTTAATACTCAAGAAGTTCCCTCAAGTATTGGAGGAGTAAGTGTTTCTAGTATAGCCTTTAAAAATGCCAAAGGTAGAGTAAAACCAGGGGATATTCTTTGGAAAAAAGACCATGTTGGTTTAGTCGTGAAAGTAGATGATTCTAAAATTCAAATTGCTGAAGAAAAAGGGGCCGATTATGGTTTAGTTATTACCGAAATTAAATATAATAGTAGCCGATTTACTAATGTAATTTTAATGGATAATTTCTATAGTAACTATAAAAAAGATGCGGGAATTTGGAATGGATTTTATTAGAGGAATTATGGATGGAATATTACTTATTAATAAAGAAAAAGGAGTAACTAGTAGAGATGTTGTTAATCAAATTTCTCTTAAATTAAAAACCAAAAAAGTAGGGCATGCCGGAACCCTTGACCCCCTTGCAACAGGTTTATTAATTATTGGAGTTGGAAAAGGAACTAAGATAATTGAATTATTAACAGCTTCCGAAAAAGAATATATTGCAACTGTAAAAATGGGAATCGAAACCGATACTTTAGATATAACTGGGCAAATTATAAACGAAAATTATGATTTTAAAGTAAACTTTGAAACGTTAAAAGAGTGCCTAACTAAATTCCAAAAAAGTTATTATCAAGAAGTTCCCAAATATTCAGCAGTAAAAATAAATGGTAAAAAATTATATGAATATGCAAGAGAAAATAAAGAAATCGAGCTTCCAAAAAGATTAGTTACAATTAAAAAAATTGAAATATTAGATTTTAATGAAAAACAATTAGAATTTACTTTTAAGGTTTTGGTTAGTAAAGGAACTTATATTAGAAGTTTAATTAAAGATATTGGTGAGGCTTTAAATATTTACTGTACAATGAAAGATTTAGTTAGAACTAAAAGTGGAAAATTTTTATTAGAAAATAGTAAAAAAATTGAAGATGAATTAAATTTAATTAGTATTAGAGAAGCCCTTGATGTTAAAAGTTATAAAATTGAAGATGAAACGCTTTTAAAAAAAATAAAAAATGGCAATAAAATTAATTTTTCTTTAACAACTGATTTATATATTTTATTTCTCGATAAAGAAAATAATGAATTAGCTTTATATAAAAATGAAAAAAATAATCTTTATAAAGCGTTTAAGGTATTTTAATTTTTAAATAGTTGTGTTATAATGAATTTATATAAAATAAATGGAGGTTATATGTTTACTGAATATTCTACTCAAAATAATAATGAAAATAATTCTAAAAATTATGTTTCACCAGATGAATCAAGCCTTGGCAATAAAATTTTTTCAATAATATGGAAAATTCTTTTGGTTATAATAGTTTTAGTAGTTTTGTTTTTAGGATTAATTAAATTTGGAGTTATTAGCCTAAATTCGTCAATTGCTCCAGATGTTGTTTTATTAAATCAAAATGAAATAGGAATTAAAAAAGGTAGTGGTTATCAATTAATTTATAGTGTCCTACCAGAAAATTCAACTAATAAACAGGTTGTTTGGGAAAGTAGTGACCCAAGTGTTGCTGAAGTTAATGAAGTATCTGGTTATGTAACTGGTAAAAAAGAAGGAACAGCCATTATTACTGTTAAGACACTTATAAATGAAAAAATTAGTGAATGTGTTGTTAATGTTACTAATAAAAATATTATTCCAACTAGAATTAATGTTAATGAAAAAAGTGTTAATTTAGCAGTTGGTTATACTAATTATTTATCTTATCGAATGACACCTGCAAATTCAACTGAGTTAAATGTTAAGTTTATAAGTAGTGACCCAAGTGTTGCAACTGTAAACTCTAAAGGAGTTGTAAAAGCAGTTAAAGAAGGAAATGCCGTTATTTCGGTAATTGCCAATAATGGAACTTTAAAAGATACTTCCTATGTTACAATTTTAAAAGAAGGTTCTGAAACAACTGTCGAAGGTCAAAGTGTTAAAACTGAAAGTTATCCAAAAGCAGTTAGTTTAAATGAAGAAAATGTAAATTTATCTATTGGAACAACTAGTCAGTTAATTGCAAATGTAAGTCCTGATAATACAAATAAAAGTATTTCTTGGACTAGTAGTGATTCTCGAGTTGTAAGTGTTGATAAAAATGGTCTTTTAACAGCAAAAGGAGTAGGAACAGCTACAGTTGTTGCCAAGACTATTAATAATCGAACAGCAGTTTGTAAAGTTACTGTTGGAAATTATTCTTTAAATTTACGAAAAGTTATGATTACTACTGATTATTCAGTTCTTCCAATTGGAAATGTTAAACAATTAATCGTTGCATTTACCCCAAGTAATGCAACCGATAGGTCAATTGTTTGGTCAAGTAGCAATCCAGCAGTTGCAGCTGTTGACCAAAGTGGAAATGTTAAAGCAGTAGCTCCAGGTAGTGCTGTTATTACAGCTCAAAGTGCAACTACTTCTTATAAAGATACTGCTCAAATTGAAGTTGTTAATTATTCAAGTAATGTAATTGAAGAAACGGGTCTTGCTTTTCCAGAAAGTAATTATCAAATTGGAATTAATAAAACAGTTACTTTAAGACCAATTTTCACTCCAACTAATACTAATTTTAAAATGTTAGAATTTACAAGTAGCAATCCAAGTGTTGCCCAAGTAGATGAAAATGGAGTAATTACAGGAGTTGCCACGGGAACAGCAACAATTACTGCAACAACTAAAAGAAATCGAGTTCAAGCCTCCGTTGTTGTAAATGTTAAAATTATTGAAGCTAAAGGGGTATCCTTAAATAGCACCAATGTAAAATTAAATCCTAATGAAACCTTCTCTTTAGTTGCTAATGTAAGTCCTAACGATGCAACTGACCAAACGGTAACCTTTAAATCAGAAGACCCTAGTATTGCGTCAGTAAATTCTTCGGGAATTATTACCGGAATTCGAAGTGGAGTAACGACAATTACCGTAACCCCTAACGGTGGTGGCAGTCCTTCTACTTGTATAGTAAATGTCAATTAATTAAGAAAAATAAAGAAAAATAAATATTCAGCTGTTAAAGTTGAATATTTATTTTATTAAAAAACAATTTTACATTGTAAATTTGTTTTCTTTGTGATATTATTTTATTATACGGAGGTAATCATGAATAATAGTAAAAAGAAAAATACTGAAATTGATGATGAGCTTTTAGAATATTATGAAGAAGATAAAAAAAATCCACCATTTATATTATTATTTTTATTTACAGCCGTTGCTGTTTTATTTGCTCTTGGATTATCTTTTTCAACTATTAGTTTTTTAGAAAATAATGAAACTATTAATACAATTATTTCCAAAATAATTGGTGATGAAGATGACGATAAAGATAAATATGTTATAACTTATGCTGAAAATACTGGATTGTATGAAAGTGGAATAAATCTTGATAACCAGTTTCCAATTAGTGATTTACAAGGTAAGAGTTTTACAGGCAAAAATTATGTTTATACGTTTTCTTTAGTAATTGGTGAAAAAACTAAAGGGGCTTATTATGAAATTACAGCTATAGAAAATAACAATAATAATTTAAATCCTGAGTTTGTAAAATTATATTTAACTAAAAATACTCATGAAGTTCCATTCTCACTTCGTAAAAATGGCAAAGTAAAAACTTTTAATGAATATCAAAAAAGTGAATATAACGAAGCAACAGGCAAAGTAATTTATAGTTCTTATATTACTGAAGAAGAAGCTAAAGCTGGAAAAATCAATTTTGAAATGCGTATGTGGGTTTCAGAAGATGCAATCGTTGATGAAAATTTTTCTAATAAAACTTTTGGGGTTAAAGTAAATACTTATGCAGCATTTTTAAATAGGTGAGATTATGAAAAAATCCGAAAGTAAAACTTTATTTCAAAAGATTAAATGGTGGGCTAATTTTATTGTCACCATTATAATGAATTCAATTATCGTTATTTTAGTTTTAATTGGTATTTTATTTCTTGCTTATTATATAGATGTTACTAAAAATGCCAATACAGGTAATTGGCAACCACCTTTATATGGAGCCTACGTTATAGTAAGTCCTAGTATGGAACCAATCATTCATGTTCAAGATGCAATTTTAATTAAAAGAGTTGATGATTTAAAAATAGGTGATGTTTGTACTTATTTATCAAAAGACCCACGTTGGTTAGGTATAAAAATAACGCACCGAATTATTGGTACTGATGTTGATGCCAATGGAGAAAAAGTTTATATATTTAAAGGTGATGCTAACTATTCAGCGGATACTTTACCAGTTTATGAAAGTCAGATTTACGGTAAAGTTATTATGAAAATACCAAAAATTGGTTACATTCAATATTTCTTATCAAATGCTTATGGTTGGATTATTGCTATTGTAGTACCATGTGTTGGAATTATTACTTTTGATATTATTAAATTAATAAAAACTTCAAGACTAATGAAAAAAATGAAATCACGAAAAAATAAAGAATGAAAAGAGGTATTAGATGAAAAATAAAATATTACTTTATTCAGCAGCTTTACTACTTTTAGTATTTTTAGTTTTTGGAACATATTGCTGGTATTTATTCTTTTTAGGAGCTAGTGATAGATATGGTAGTGGAAACTTAAGTAGTTTCAGAGACCATGATATCATTTTAAATGATGATGGTAATCAAGTTTACTATAATGACGCAACTTCTATTACTGATATTGAGGTTAAAGATCTAAATCCATATACCTTTAAGATTCAAAATTATGGTTCAGCAAGTGAAATTTATACATTGTATCTTGAAGATGTTCCAATAAATTATGTTGATGATGGCTGCACCTATGATACTTTATTAAAAAGAGACCAACTTAAATATCAATTAAAATTAAATGGTGAAGTTGTAAGAGAAGATTTATTATCAAATATCGATGATAATATTTTAGATAAAGGAACCATACCTAAAGATAAAGTTTATGAATATGAACTGCGAATATTTATTCATGATAAGGCAACTAATTGGGAAGGAAAACATTATCACTATAGAGTAGTTTTAAATAATGGAAAGTAGGAGAAATATGAAAAAATTTATTAGAGAATATATAAAAATTATTGCATATACTGCAATTGGTTTAGCTTTTTTTATGACTAGTTTTTATTTACTTATAAATTATTATCACCAAGAAGAATTATCTCGTCCTATTTACATAAGTCAAAATGATGCTAATTATTTAAGTTATAAAAGTAAATTAGAAGAAATTGATAATAATTTAAAATCATTTCATAATCCAGGTTCAATAAGTGATAGTTATTATGTTATGTATAATAAATTATCAAGTTGTTCATCTATTTTAAAAAGTGAAGGAACGCTTGCTACTTTAAAACTTGATACATATTATAAACCTTATGATGTTTATAAACTTGGTTCAACTTTTCAATCTGAAGTTCTTAATAAATGTTGGGCTATTCATCTTAGTTATTTAACGTCTGATAAAGTTCCAAACGAATTTTTAGAAGTTGCTCCTTATATTACTAATTCAGTTGATACTATTTCTGGTCAAACCAGTTTTGCTTTAGAAGAAATTCAAAATAATAGTAGTTATTTTTATACTACCAATATTACATCTTCAACAATTAGAAATTATTTAAGTTCTGATTATACAAGTATTGCTAAATCTTATAATCAATTTGCAGATATTATTTTAACTTTATCAAAGCAAATTAATGAATCTAATAATGGAGGTATGTAGATGTTAAAAATGATAAATAAATTATTATATATTTTAAAAAATATTATGTTAATAGGTTTATTAATTTCAACAATTTATATAATAATTTTTATGTTTCAAAGATTAGAAAAAGAAATATTTGGAGCCAATTTTTTAGAATTTTTAGGTGTCGTTGCTCCCTTTTTAATCCTTCTTATTTTATATATCATTAATGCCTTTTTAAACCAAAAATCAGTTAAAAATTGTTTATTTTATAATATTACATCTTTTCTAGTAATGGTTACAATTGCCTTTTTCTGTTATCGAACTTTTATGGACCAAAATATGTATTTATGGCATCATTACAATTATGGAATAAACTTTACTTATTTTGCTGACCAAATTGCTCCTCTTAAAGTAATGCTTTATGTTTTAGCTTTTGCTGATGTTTTATTAATAGTTTATGGTTCATTAGAAGATAAAGAAATAGAAGTTTCTAAGACTACTACTGATAAGAAAAGAAAAAAAGAGCATGATAGTTTTGATTTAGATGATAATAAAACTAGACAAATCAAAAAAATTGATTTAGAAAGTGAATAAATATTAAAATTTAAAACATGATATCTTTGGTGATATTATGTTTTATTTTCTCTTAAAACTTATAATTGATTTATTAATTATTTACTTTTTATATTTTTATTTTAATCAAAAAGAAATAACTTTTTTAGAAGAACTTATTTTATTATTTATTTTTAATATATTGATTTGTTCATTTTATTTAAATTTAGGAATTTTAAATGATATTCTTTTTTCTTTAATAATAATTGTTAGTTATTTTTTATATTGTTTTTTATATAAAAAATTTATAATCAAGAAAGTTTCTTTAACTAACCAAAATTCGGTTTTAATTAATCGAGGTATTATAAATTTTCAAGAGTTAATCAAAGAACATTATAGTTATGAGAGTTTGCTTTTAAATTTACAAAAGCGAGGAATTAAAAATCCTAGTTTGGTTGATTATTGTATTAAAAATGGTAATGATTTAATTGTTTTTAGTAAAAATTCGGTTAAAAATTATCCAATTAGTTTAATTATTGATGGTCATATTTTAAAAGATAATTTATTTAGTTTAAATAAAAGTTATGAATGGTTAATTGAAAAAATTAGTTTAACAGGCTTAGAATTAAAAAATATTAACTATGCTTATTTTAAAAATAGAAAAGTATATTTTATAACAAATTAAAAATAATTTGGTCTTTTCCAAATTATTTATATTTTAGTTACTAATTCTTTAATTACTTTTTTAAAGTTTTCTTCAACTTTGCTAGCTGTTTTTTTAACATCTTCATGGGTTAGTATTTCATCTTTAATTCCTGCTGCCATATTGGTAATGCAAGTAATACCTATACATTTAAGATTAGAGTGTCTTGCAACTATCGCTTCTGGAACAGTACTCATTCCAACTGCATCAGCCCCTAAGGTTCTTAGAGCTTTAATCTCAGCTTTAGTTTCATAAGTTGGACCTTTCATATAAGCATACACACCAGTTAAAGCTTTTCCAGTTATTTTTTTCATAATTGGTTTTAAAATTTCAATGTATTCTTTGGTATAAACGTTGCTCATATCAATAAATCTTTCGCCAAATTCAGCTAAATTAGGACCTCTTAAAACACTTTCTGCAAAGAAACTTAAATGGTCTTCAATAATCATTAAATCGCCTTTTTCAAAATTTAAATTAATTCCTCCAGCTGCATTAGTTAAAATAACCGTTTCAACGCCAAGTAATTTAAAAATTCTAATTGGATAAGTTGTTTCTTTTAAATCGTATCCTTCATAGTAATGAAATCTACCATTCATAGCAACGACAGAAACTCCATTTAAGTTTCCAAAGATTAATTCTCCTTTGTGACCTTCGACAGTTGAAATTGGAAAGTTAGGAATATCTTTATAAGGAATAACGATTTTTTCTTTAATTTCCTCACTTAAACTTCCAAGTCCTGAGCCTAGAATAATTGCAATTTTTGGTTTAGAAGTAATTTTACTTTTTAAATAATTAATAGTTTCTAAAAATTTTTCCATAATTGTCTCCTTATATAAAATATAACAATTTTTTATTTAAAATACAATATTTTTCTTTTCTTTATGGTATAATAAATAATAGGTGGTAGTTTATGAGAAATCGTGAAGGGTTTACTTTAGTTGAATTGATAGCAGTTATTGCTTTACTTGCACTTGTTACTATGTTGATAGTTCCAGGTTTAAATAATCTTTTAAATAGTAATCGTAGTAAACAATATCAGACTTATGAAGATATGATGGTCGAAACGACCAAGACTTACCCTAATTATCGGAACAAAGCATATGTTTGTTTGAAACAATTAAATATGCAACAGGTAAATCAAAATATTGATTGTAATGGTTATGTAAAAGTATCTGGTAATAAATTAACTCCTTATTTAAGATGTTTGGAAAATGGTCAAGAAATATATAAAAGTGCGGGTTATGCTTTACCAAGTGATTGTTAAAATTTTGGGTATTTAAGTTGCAAAGAGACTAAAAATATTGTATGATTAAATTAAGATAGGAGTGCTTATAATATGTTAAAGAGACTAAATAATTATAAAAATTATAACTTAAAAAGAGTTGACAAATTGTCAACCATGGGGGGGGTATAGTACTTAAATATCAAGTAAATCCTTGGAACTTAAGAGAATAACACTTAAAAAATTGGTAAGAAAATTACCAAGTTTTTAGGTGTTTTTTAAGTTTATTTAGGAGGAATATGAAAAATAAAAGAAATTTAATCTTAGTACTTATGGTAATTACTATTGTAAGTATTATTTATGTAAAGGTAACTAAAGAAATTAATTTTCAAAAGGAAATTGAAAAAGCAGTTATAAGTAAGCAAGAAGTAAATGCTGGTGAAGAAAACTATAAAGATAAAACTTTAAATGGAGCAGACCCAGTTATTAGTGGTAAATTAATTCCCGTAACGATTGATAAAAAAGGCAAAGTAACTTATGCCAATATAAAAAAAGAATGGTACAACTATCAAAAGAAAGAGTGGGCTAATGCGGTAATATTAGTAGATAATCCAAGTTTAAAGTATAAAGTTGGAAGTGAAATAAAAGAAAGTGATATTGAAAGCTATTTTGTTTGGATACCAAGATATAGATATAAATTATGGAATGCTAATCAAGCAGATGGAGCTTATACTATTGATAGCATAACTGATGATGCAAATTTCTTAACGTCATATAGAATGCTCTTTGGTAATGCAAGACTAATAGAAATAGAGTTTGAAGATAATAAAACAACTAAAGCAGAAAATAAAGAAAATGGAGAATGGCTAACTCATCCAGCGTTTACTTTAAATGGTAAAGAAGTAAATGGAATTTGGGTAGGAAAATTTGAAACTGGTTATAATCAAGGGGATGCTGGAAAGCCAATTCTAGATACAACAAACTGGACTACTACTAAAGCAGAAGTTAATAAAGTAGAAAGTGATAAAATTATAGTAAAACCAAACGTATATTCGTGGCGAAATTCAACTGTTTCCAATTTCTTTAAAACAGCCTATGACTATAATCGTGATTTAGATAGTCATATGATGAAAAACATAGAATGGGGAGCGGTTGCTTATTTATCACATTCTTTATATGGAATTGGGAAAGAAGTAAATATAAATAATAATAATCAGTTTAAAACAGGTTACTCAGCAGTTATTGGAACAGACCAAAGTAGTTATACTGGAACAATTGGAAATACATCTGACATAACCTTATCATATAATACTTCAACGGGTTACCTTGCATCAACAACTGGGAATATTACAGGAGTCTATGATATGAGTGGAGATTCTAATGAATATATGGCAGCATATAGTCCAACTTCAACTGGAGATGCAAGTGGTTTTACAGAAGAAGAATTAGCAAAATATGATGCCTATTTTGATAAATATCTAGATGCAACTGTAACATCTTATAGTAAAAGAATCTTAGGAGATGCAACGGGAGAGATGGGGCCATTTTATTATTATTATGAAAAAGATAATGTTAAAAGACGTCATAATTCCTGGTATGCTGACAAGTCAGATTTTGTTGAATCTATAACCCGTGGTTTGTTCGTGGTGGTGGTTTCGCAAACGGAGTAATTGCTGGTCAGTTCGTTTTTTCTAGTTTTACTGGCACGACCTACGATTTTATCTCAAATAGACTAGTTCTTGCAAATTATTAATTTTAGATTAAAAAAATTTACATTATAATTTTTTCAATTTTTTGAAAGATTAAAGTTAACGTTTATTTACATTTTTATAAATATATGCTATTCTTTAACTAAAGTAGAAAAGGTATAAGTAGGAGTTAGTCTAATCATAATTATGTGTGCCTTTAACAGTGTGGAAGGAATGGATTTTGATATGAAGAAAAAAGGATTTACATTAGTTGAATTACTTGGAGTAGTAGTAATACTTGGAATAGTATCAGGCCTTGTTGTTTTAGCATATGTAAATGTAAGAAAGCAAATGATATTAGCTTATTATAGGTCAGTAGAAGAATCATTACTAGTATCAGGAGGAAGTTATTTTTCAGCTAATAAAGAAAATCAACCAACAATTTTTGGTGATGAAAAAAAAGTAACTGTTGGAGAATTAGTAACTAATAAATATACAGATAGAGAAATTGCTGATCCAGATGGTAAGGTTTGTAATTTAGAAAAAAGTTATGTCGGAGCTTATAAAAATAGTTATGATAAAACTAATTATTATGTATGTTTAGAATGCGGAGATTATAAAAGTGATAATATAGCTTGTAATGGAGGAGTAAATTATACATTAGGAGTAAGAGCAAGAAAAAAGAATAGTAAAGATAGTTATAAACTAGATGGTAAAACTTGGAGTAGTGAAACAGTTGTATTAGTATTTGAAACATTAAATGATATGGAAACAGTGGTAGTAGAAGATGAAACTGGTACTCAAAAAACTTGTAAATTAGAAACGAAAAATAAAGTTAAAACCTGTGAAATAGAAGTAGATAAAAGTTCAAAATTCACCTATTATGCAAAAACTGGGGAAACTGAAAGTAAAAAAGGAGAATTAACAGTATTAATTGATAAAACCAAACCAACATTTGAAATACAAGAAAAAGGTGTTAATAATGTTATAGAAGTAGAATACAGCGAGACAGAGGCAAAGAGAACATTTAAGAATAAAGTCTATGATATAAAAGATCCAGATCCAGAAAGTGGAATTAAGAGTATAGAATATTCATTTGAAAAAGAAGGAGCCAAAGATTATTATCATGGAGTAGGAATAACAGACAGTTTTGATGTAGAAAAAGATTTAGAACTAGGAAGATATAAATTAAAAGTTAGAGTAGAAAATAATGCTGGATTAAAGACTGAAAAGACAGTAACTTACGTAATATATAAGAAGTTAGCAATACCAGATAGTAGTACTTTCTGTGATAATTTAACTTATAATGGAAGCGTGCAGAATTTAGTAAAAGTAAATAAAGAAGGATATATCTATAAAGATAATATGCAAACAAATGCAGGAAGTTATGAAGTAACAGCAACATTAAAAGAAAATTATAGATGGAGTGATAATACAACAAATGCTAGAAAGTTTACTTGTACAATAGCAAGATTAAGGACGGCAACAACAGGAAGTTGTAAAGAATTAACATATAATGGAAGTGCTCAAACTTTAGCAGCTAGCGGAAATTATGTAACCTATTCAAATAACTCAAAAACTTCAGCAGGAACTTATGATGTTACTGTTAACGCAAATGATAATTATGCTTTTAATGATGGGGAAATTACTAAAACACTTTCATGTTCGATTGCTAAACGAGCTGTAACAATAACAGCTAAAGACCAAAAAATAGATTATGGTCAAACAATAAGTAAAACTTTAAATGATATAACAGTTTCAAATCTTGTTTCAGGACATAAAGTTACAAGTATAACTTTACAACAATCAACAACTTCGGCAACAACAACAGGGCAAGTTATACCTAGTGGTGCTGTAATTAAACAAGATACTACAAATGTTACTAGCAATTATGAAATTACTTATAAATCAGGTAATTTAACAATTGTTAATCGAAAAATTTGTGTTAAATTAGATGCTAATGGTGCTTCAAGTATTACTGGTGGAACTTCTCTTTGTTGTACTATTACATCAGGTTCATCATGTAATGTAACTCTTCCAACAATTAATCCAGCTCCAGGTTTCTCATCACTTGGTTGGACAAACGACCCTGATGCTCTTGAAACTAATAAATTTTCTGTTGGTCAAAGTGTAACGGTTAATGAGCGATCAAAGGATGTTGAAGAAGAAACATTCTATGCTGTTACAAGAAGTAACAATAGAAATAGTTATACTATAACTTATCACTTGAATGGAGCAACAAGTTATAATTATAATGGAAACATTACTTATGATAAATCAGTTACATATTATGCACCATATGCCTATAATGGCGACCCTCTTCCAACAGGTGTAAGTGTTGTTATGCCAACTGTTGCAAGAAGTGGTGGAAGTGGTCATGGTTGGGATACTGATCCAAATTATCAAAATAGTAATCCTAGCTATCTTGGAGGAAGAGCTTATAGTGTTTATAGTGATTTGGATTTATATGCGATAACCTCTAGAAATATAACGTTATCATTTGATGCAAATCCACTGTCAAAAAAGTATAACCAAAGTAGTAACACATGGAACACAGTTCGTTCTGATTCTCAAATTACAAGTAATAAATTAACATCAATAACTAAAACTGCTTATAATGATAATGGTGTAATGTTTAGTATTCCAAAATATGAAAATGCTCAGTTATATCGTACTCAAGAAGATAAATTTCATGGATATAAATTACTTGGCCTTGCTAATACAAGTAATAGTCAAAATGTTGATTTTTGCTTTGGTGATCAAATCTATTTAGAGACTAATCGAACTTTATATGCTGTTTGGGCAGATGATTATGCTCAATACAAGAATGTAAATAGTCAAAGGCTTGCTATGAGAGATAGACCTTCCTCAAGTGGCTCTATTGTTAAATGGGTAGAAAAAAATGATATTGCATATTTTAAAGGAATCGGATATTGTGATAGTAGTGATGGTAATCGTGGTTGGATTCCAGCTGAATATATAGATTTAGTCGGTTTTGCAAATGGTGGACCTAAGTGTTCTCATGCAACTGATCCTGCAACTGGTAATTGGAAACAAGTATACCTTCCATCTGCAAATAGTAGTCAATATCAATATACTTGTGCTAGCAATAATAAACTTTTAAGTATTACACCATCAGATTTTTACTTAAATGTTACTTCTACTGCAAGTAAGCAGAAATTAACCCAAAATTTAACTATTAACAATCAATGTGGAAAAATTACAGGGGTTGTTAGTAGCGATACAAATGTTGTAACCGCGACAACTGATGGAGTTATAACAGGAAAAGTAAATAGTATTACTAAAAATACTACCAAAACTGTTCAAGTAACTTATACAACTGCATATGGTTGTTCAGAAAATGTAAATGTTAATGTAAAAAATACAGATGCAATTGCACCAGATGTTACAATAAGTATATCTGGTAATAGTAGTACTTGTTCAGGTTCTTATTTAAAAGGAGCTACTGCAACAATAACTTGTAAGTCTGATTTACCTATTACTAATTTCACTGTATCACCATCTGCAACAATAACTGGTAGTACAAACACGAAAACTGGTACTATAACTTTGAATTCAACTGGTTCAAAGACTATTCAAGCAACTTGTGTTAACTCTGAAGGAACAACTACTAAACAACAACCTGTGTCAATAAAAGTTCATAGTGCTACAAGTGCTTGTTCATGTTCAACTTATTATAAGGCTTCAACTGCCACTAAAAGCAGTCATTGTACTGGTTGGTCTCCTTGGACAACAGTTACTCATAATATTTCCGATAAATCACAATTGCCACCAGCAACTTCGTATTATCGTTTAAGTGGTAATTTTGTCCGCAAGACTTGTCCACAGAGTTTAGGAGCAATTACTTGTGCTGTAAATAAATGTACTTCATTTGCTTGTCAGCAACGTAGTACTTGTTGTCATAATTAGGAGGTAATTTATGAATAAAAAGAAATTAGTTGCTTTAATAATTCTTATAATTGGAATTATCTTGATTGTTTTAGCGTTTATAGTAAAACCTATTAAAAAAAATGTAGACAATCAAAAACAATTAGATGGTTTAGAATTTTCTAATTTAAAAATTACCTCCGAAAACTCTCTAACTTTAGATGTTTATAATTCAAAAAATCAAAAAATAGAAAATAAGATGGTTAATCTATATTTACTTAATGACAAAAAAGAAGTAATAATTATTGGACCATTTTCTATTGAAGAGTTAAATTCAAAAACAAAAAAAACAATAGAATTTTCACAAGAATCACCATTTGCTGAAACTCCAGTTGATTTTTATGTAAAACCATATGTTGAAGGTGAGGATAATGAAGTTAAAGAAAGTATAGCTGATGATGTTATACTTGGAAGAAAACTTCGAGACTTAGCAGAAGAAGTTGTTCAAAATAATTTTCAAGAAGAAACAGAATTAAACATTAATTTAACTGCTAAAGAAATGGAAGATAAATATAATATGGATTTAGGTAATTTAAAAGATGAAAAATATAAATGTGATTTAGAACAAACCTATGTAGAAATAACTCTTCAAGATAATAATTATGAATATGTTACTAATTTATATTGTGATGCTTTCTTAGAAGAATAAGGTCTATAATTTTAAAAGTTATAGGTCTTTTAATAAAATTAAAAATTATTATATTTTAATTTACAAATATTAAAAAAAATGGTATATATATTATATAAAATATGAAGGTATATTTATATTTCAGAGGTGATTATTTGTGAAAAATATTGAAAAAAAAGGATTTACATTAGTTGAATTACTTGGAGTAGTAGTAATACTTGGAATAGTATCAGGTCTTGTTGTTTTAGCATATGTAAATGTAAGAGCCCAAATGAAGGTTGCTTATTATAAATCAGTAGAAGAGTCATTACTAGTATCAGGAGGAAGTTATTTTTCAGCTAATAAAGAAAATCAACCAACAATTTTTGGTGATGAAAAAAAAGTAACTGTTGGAGAATTAGTAACTAATAAATATACAGATAGAGAAATTGCTGATCCAGATGGTAAGGTTTGTAATTTAGAAAAAAGTTATGTCGGAGCTTATAAAAATAGTTATGATAAAACTAATTATTATGTATGTTTAGAATGCGGAGATTATAAAAGTGATAATATAGCTTGTAATGGAGGAGTAAATTATACATTAGGAGTAAGAGCAAGAAAAAAGAATAGTAAAGATAGTTATAAACTAGATGGTAAAACTTGGAGTAGTGAAACAGTTGTATTAGTATTTGAAACATTAAATGATATGGAAACAGCTGTAGTAGAAGATGAAACTGGTGCTCAAAAAACTTGTAAATTAGAAACGAAAAATAAAGTTAAAACCTGTGAAATAGAAATAGATAAAAGTGGAAAATATACCTATTATGCAAAAACTTCGGAAAGTGAAAGTAAAAAAGGTGAATTAACAGTATTAATCGATAAAACCAAACCAACATTTGAAATACAAGAAAAAGGTGTTAATAATGTTATAGAAGTAGAATACAATGAGACAGAGGCAAAGAGAAATCTAAAAAATAAAGTCTATGATATAAAAGACCCAGACCCAGAAAGTGGAATTAAGAGTATAGAATATTCATTTGAAAAAGAAGGGGCCAAAGATTATTATCATGGAGTAGGAATAACAGATAGTTTTGATGTAGAAAAAGATTTAGAACTTGGAAGATATAAATTAAAAGTTAGAGTAGAAAATAATGCTGGATTAAAGACTGAAAAGACAGTAACTTACGTAATATA
>CANQMV010000006.1 GCA_947625085.1 uncultured Bacilli bacterium | reverse complement strand
AACTAAAAGAAAAAGCCTTTATTTATGAGGTTTTTTCTTATATGAACTGATAACATTATTGAACTGATAATTCATATGGACTACTTTCTGTTCCACTTCCTCCTGATATTTTAACTTCAGATTTTAGATTAATGGATGGGCGAACGTCGAATGACTCTGAAGTGTAATAATCAGTAACAGCACCAGCTGGATTAATGGCCCAAATATTCGAGTCATCTTTTGGAGTTATTAAGTATAAATAAACTGATTCGCCATATCCATATAGTTGCGCTGAAAACATTTCTCCGAATCTTGGTAATCCAACAAATCCTACCCAAGTACTTGTTTTCTCACAATTTTTGGTTGTATCGCTTGTATTATTTTCACTACATATCGAATTTTTATAACTTGCACTATCTACTTGGCCCAAATAATAGGTCCCTTCCGTTATATAATTTCTTAAGTTACTTGTTATCCATGAATTATTCAAATAATAGCCCCAATAATCTCTATTTCCACTATTAACTGAATCAACCCAACTTGGTTTCTTATATCTATTTCCAAAATCTTTTTCATAAAAATTTCTTTGTACACTTGTTAGTTTCGTTGTTCCATTTTCTATTCCTACTATCCTATAAATTTTATTAGCAACCCATACATACTCTCCACTTAATCTTGTATTTATTAACTCTCCAGGTTTTCCTTTTTCTTTATCTATTGTTATCGTATATGGATTATTTTCTGTTCCTTCTCCTTTCAACTGGATATCAGATTTTAGATTAACGGAAGGCCGAACCCCAAGCGCATGTGAATAAGGGTCATAGTAGTACATGTTGCCGTCAGTCCCAACTTGCCAAACTTTCTCGCTTGAATATGGGTTTATTAACCACCAATAATATCTTATATTCAAATAACCATTTCCATATGCTCTCTCATCAGTACCTAAATTCTTATAACTTTGATAATATTCATACACGTTTAATAACCCTACATCTTCAGTTACTATTTCTGCAGTTGCATCTGTTGGTGGTTTTGCTACATTATCTTTAATTGACTTTCCATTTGAACTTATAGTAATTGGAATTTCATCTGGTGTTACATTCCAAGATGCATTTTGCACGATTATATTTTCTTTATTATAAAGTGTATCCTTAAAATCTTCATTTAGCCATTGATATATCCAGGAACCTTGATAGGTTGTATTCTCTCCCCAAGTTATTGCTGTTATTTCATCTTGCGTTATCATTTTCATGGTTCCATCTGGGTATATTGCTGTTATTCTCCATAGTTTTCCAGAATACCATACATAGTTAAAGTTAATGTCTTCGTTTGAACCAGATAAATAAATTATTCCATCTTCAGTTATTGAATTATTGGAATTTAATTTTAGTTTGAAATCATTAACAGTAATAGGTGGTAATTCATCACCTGTTGTTATCTGAACTACTGGTTTATCTGATACTGCTGTTGTTTGAAAAAGTGCATATGATTTATTAAATGCTACTACTATTATTGTAAAAACGGCAAGTAAGATAATTATTTTCTTTTGATTTCTTATATTCATAAAATCCTTCTTTCTTTTTAACTTAAAAAAACACCTAAAAACTTGGTAAATTTTCTTACCAATTTTTTAAGTGTTACTCTCTTAAGTTCCAAGGATTTACTTGATATTTAAGTACTATACCCCCCCCCAGGTTGACAATTTGTCAACTTTTTTAATTTGAAAATTTATATCTATTTTGAACATATAATCACATCCTATTTTCTATAAAAATAATATCATAATAAATATTAAATGGCAACCTATTAGAATAATCAATTTAGAAAATTTTATTTCAAAAACCCCATCTTTCTATTTTAAAATTAATATTATAAGACCTTCCTAAAGATTTAGTTGCTGCTTCACTTTCATATAATAAATCCATAGTTAAACCATGAATAGCACTTCCCCTATCTAAAACAATACCATAAATATCTCCATCAACATGTTTAAAATTAGAAACCTTGATAATACTACCACAAGGAATACTTGGGTCAGCTGCTAAAATTCTTATCTTACCATAACTTTTATCTTCATAATAAATATTACCATTTTTAACATTTTGATAAGGAGCACAACCTACTTTACCACTACAACCAACACAATCTGGTCCATAACCCGTTAAAGTCCCCTCAAACTCTACCTTCTTGTTTTTATTTAAATTTAATTCAGAAAGTGAAAAAACTTTTAAAAAATCATTGCTACTTACAAATTCCAATGACTGAATTTTATCATCTTCAAAATCTTTTAATTTAAATGTCTGCACCGCTTTTACCGTATTAATATTATTTGTTATAATAACCCGTTTATCATTACTAGTTGCTACAATAAACATTAACAAAATAACAAATAAAAGATTAATAAAATACATCTTCAAGGAATTGATTTGCTTTTTACTATACCACAAAGTAAACCACCTCTATGATAAAAATATACCACCATCTAAAATATTAGTCAATTTATAGCATTAAAAAAAATAACTCTTAAATAGAATTATTTTACTTTCTTAAAAAGATTTAAAGCATTAGACGTAGTTACTATCATAACATGCTCAAAAGTATCATTTTTTATTTTAGCTAAATTACTACAAATAATGCTAATATTGGAAGGATTATTTTTTAAAGACCGAACTGGTTCTGGTGAAAGATAAGGACTATCGGTTTCTAAAACCAAATGTTTTAAATCAATATTCTCTAAAACACTAGGCAATTTACTATTTTTAAAAGTTGAAACTCCACCTATTCCTAATAAATATCCTAAATCAATATACTTTAAAGCATTTTCAATTGGACCACTAAAGCAATGAATTATGCCTTTTAATTTATAATCTTTTAAAATATTATAAGTATCTAAAAAAGCCTCTCTTGTATGAATTACAACTGGTAAATCTAATTTAACTGCTAAGTCTAATTGTTTTTTAAATATTTCTTGTTGGTCTTTTTTATTATCTTTATTATGATAATAATCAAGGCCAATCTCACCTATTCCAATTATTTTGGAATTATTTTTTACTAAATTAGAAAGATAAGAAATTGTCGTATCATTAAAATCTTCAATCGAATCAGGGTGAATTCCAATCGTTAAATAAATATCAGGATATTTATTGATAATTTCTAAAGCCTCTTTTATATCTTTTAATGAACAAGCTGACATAATTAAATTACAAACATTTTTTTCATGAGCTAATTTTATAATTTCTGGAATATCATCAGATAGTTCAAGATGAAAATGAGTATCAGTTAAACTATTCTTATTCATTTTTTAACTCTACTCTCATAAAAATTGGTTTAAAATCATTTATAGAAATTCCCTCTTCTAATTCACCAAATTTAGAAATTGTTGATATAGTTTTAAAAGATGTATTTAATTGTCTTAAAATTTCCGTTGCTGTATCTGGTAAAAAAGGACTCAATAAAATGGCACCAATTCGAATTGCTTCTAATAAATTATATAAAACTTTCTTTAATTTATCTTTATTTTCTTCTTTAGCAAGTTGCCATGGCATAGTTTCATCTATATATTTATTACATCTTCTGAAAATATTAAAAATACTATCTAAGGCTTCTGGAATTTCTAATTTATCCATATAATTATTTACTAATTCATTAGTTTTTAAGACAACATTTTTTAAATCAGTATCAAACTCTGTTTCAGCAGCTGAATTTACAATCACTCCATCAAAATACTTAGTTAACATTGATAAAGTTCGATTAACTAAATTACCTAATGTATTAGCAAGGTCCGTATTATATCTAGTTATTAATAATTCTTCACTAAAAGTTCCATCACTTCCAAAAGGAACTTCACTTAATAAGTAATAACGAATGGCATCAACCCCATAATCTTTAATATAATCTCTTGGGTCTTTATAATTTCCTAAACTTTTAGAAATTTTTCCACCATTAATAACTAACCAACCATGACCAAATATTTGTTTTGGAAGTGGTAAATCTAAAGCCATTAATAAAGCTGGCCAGATAATCGTATGAAATCTTACAATTTCTTTTCCAACAATATGTAAATCAGCAGGCCAAAATTTTTTAAATAAAGAATCATCTTCACTTAAATAACCAAGGGCACTTATATAATTAGAAAGAGCATCAATCCAAACATAAACAACATGTTTAGTATCAAAGCTAACGGGAATTCCCCAATTAAAACTAGTTCGAGATACACATAAATCTTCAAGCCCCGGTTTAATAAAATTATTAATCATTTCATTCTTACGAGAGGTTGGTTGAATAAAATCAGGATGAGACTCAATATATTCAACTAATCTATCTTGATATTTACTAAGTTTAAAAAAATAAGCTTCTTCTTTTACTTCACTAACTTCTCTTAAACAATCAGGACATTTACCATCAATTAACTGAGTTTCAGTCCAAAAAGATTCACAAGGAGTACAATAAAGACCTTTATATTCGCCTTTATAAATATCACCTTGTTCATATAATTTGTTAAAGATTTTAGAAACGGTTTGAACATGATAATCATCAGTAGTTCTTATAAATTTATCATAATCAATTTTTAAACTTTTCCATAAATCTTTAGCATCTTTTATTATTTTATCAACATATTCTTGTGGTGTTACCCCACTTTCTAAAGCTTTTTTTTGAATTTTTAAACCATGTTCATCACTTCCAGTTAAGAAATAAACATCATACCCATGTTGTTTTTTATATCTAGCAATTGCATCAGCAATTACCGTTGTATAACAATGACCTATATGAAAATTCGCTGATGGATAATAAATTGGGGTTGTTATATAAAATTTTTTTTCTGCCATATTCTCCTCCTAAAATAAAAAACACCAAACTCCATCCAAAGGACGAAAATTTCGTGTTACCACCTTATTTCGCATATTAAAATATGCCTCATTCTTTTAACGCAAGTAAACGTGTTTCCAAGCTCCAAAACCATACTTCAATTATTCGTTTTTGTTTTTTTCACCAACCAAAACATCTCTTTGAAAACTAAATAATCTACTCATTTCTTCATCGCTTTTCTGTATTCTAACATAAAAATCAATACTATTCAAGGTATTTATCTAAAAAATTATTCATAAGTTCAAATAATTTTAAATCATTATTTTCTAAATTAGTATCAGATATTAAAATTAATAATCCAACTGTATCTCCATTTTTAATAATTGTTTTTACAACATATGAACACTTGATATCTTCTTCATGACTATTTAAGGATAAATTGATTGGAATATGTTCATATACTTCTTTTCTTTCTTCTAAAATACTATTTAAATAAGGACTCATTTCTAAATTTTTAAAACTTGAATATTTATTTGAGGTTAAAACTATCGAATTTAAATTGGTAACTAGAATATGTTTTTCAAAAACCTCTTCAATTTCTTCAATTAAATTAGTTAAAGAAACATCATATTCATCTAAATCTGAATACCTATTTAAAACGATACTATCATCTAATATATTAATTTCCACCTGTTCATTTTCTTTAATTTTTAAAACTTTTCTGATTTCTTTTGGAATTACTATTCTCCCTAAACTATCAACTCGTCTTACCATACCAGTTGTTTTCATTTAATCACCCAATTTTATTATTGGTTATTTTTTAGAAAATATACGACGGTTTTAAAAATTTAAACCCCAACGGTATTACGATTTAACTCTAAATATTTTAAATAAGTTTCTTGAAATGTATTTAATAAAATCAAATCTCTTGTTTTTACAATATCTAAAGTTTTATTATTAAGATTAACTAAAAATATATTATTTAAGTAATCATTTAATCTTTTTAATTTAAATTTATCTTCAAAAAATAATTTTAATTCATTTTCTAACTCTGTAATAATTTTATTTGAAAATAAATTTAAGTTATTTTCAAAATTAAGATAATCATCATGTAATTTATCTTTATAAATATCTAAATTATTATCAATAATTATAGTTTCTTTTAAATTATCTTTTTTAGATATAAATAAATTCATTAATTGTTCACGATATAAATCTATAAAATTAAAAATTTGTTGTTCTACTTCTTTTTGATGTTTTATTCCCTCATCTATTTCTAAAATTTTTTTAACTCCTTCTTTACTCATGGAATTTAATAAATTATCAATTGTTAATACTAGAACTTCTAAATTATTATCAACATCAAGATTTAGTTTATTTCGGTAAATTTCTTTATTTTTTACTTCTAACTGCTTCTTAATATCTTCATTATCGTTCATATATAACCCTTTCTATTTATACTACTAGAATAACAATTTTACATAATTTTGTCAAATTTACTTTTGGCCTATTTTATATGCACCTATAAAACCTAAGACTAAAAGAAGAATGGCAATTATTATTTCCGAAACATATAATTTTATTGCTAAAAGTGGTTTTATAATGGCAATTAACGAAGCAAGAACAAAGCCTAAAACGCCAAAATAGGTTTTATTTTCATATTTTTTTAATAAAAATTCGATTAATTTAGCTACTAAAACTATCCCAATTATAATACCAAGACCAAAAACTATTAGAATTAGAAAATTAGGAATTAAGTTATTTAAACTTGTAATACTTCTAATTGTATCAATAATTGGTTTATAGTAACCTAACATCATTAAGACAAAAGAGCCACTTATTCCAGGAATAATCATTGTTGATGATGCTATAATACCAACTAAAAATAATAATAAATAATTCCCTAGTCCCATATTAGTAAAGGTAACTTCTAAGCCTTCGGAATTTAAAAAAGTAAATATCGTAACTATTGAAAAAGTTAGAAGGAAAATTAACCAATTAGAAATATTTTTGGTTTTAAAATTCACTTTTTTAACCAAAAGAGGTAGTCCGCCTAAGATTAGACCAATGAAAAATAATGTAGTTGGAAAAGGATATTTATCTAAACATAATCCGATTAGTTTACTAAATAATAAAATTGCTAAAATTAAACCAATTCCTAAAGGAATTAAAAATTTAAGATTCTTTGTAAAATTAGTAAAAAAATGACTAATGGTAGAAATTATATTTTCATAAAGTCCTAAAGTTATCATCAAAGTTCCCCCACTAACTCCGGGGATAATATTAGCAAGTCCAATTATCATTCCTTTTAAAATTAAAATTATATTTTCTTTCATAACGCTCCTTTAATTATATTTTGAAAATAAAAAAATATGTATATTTTTATACATATCATTTTAACATATTTATTTTTTCTTTAGAAGTTTATTTTTATATTTTCGATTTAAAAAAGCTAAGTAACAAGAATAGGTAAGTTTATTTTCCCGATTTTGAAATAATTCTTTTAAGTAATTTAAAATCTCTTCTTTTTCTTCTCTTGGAACAACATAATCACCATCTTCTAATTTTAAGGTTTGGGTTGTATTGAGTATGTCTTTTATAGTATCAAGGGTAATTGGGGTTTCTTTTCCTTTTTTATAACAAAAACTTCTTAAATACATATAATCTTCATGTGATGTGTTTGCTTTAGCAATTAATAAGGCTTTGTTAAACGATAAATCTGTTAATAAAAAGTAATCTAAAACATCAAATTCGCGAAATTCTTCATTTTCGAAAACACCATTTTTTATTAAGTCAATTATGGTTAAAACTTCTTTAATCTCGCGTTTTTTTCGATTTAAAATTTTACTTTGATAAACCTGATATAAATCATAATCCGAAGTTTTTAAAATTGCAATTAAATTTTTTAAACTTCCTTGAGAGATATTTTTTTTATTACAAAATTCTTCTTCCGAAAATTCTTCATAATCATCAATATCTTTTAATAAGTTTCTAATTAATTCTAGTTTAATTTTTCTTTGTTCTTCGTGATAAAGTAAAATTCGTCTTTGATATTCACTATTTATCATTTGTTTTTTTAGATTAAGTTGTTCTTGAAGAGAATTTGCAACTTCTAAAACTAAATTTTTATTTACTTCTTTTTTTAATACAAATTTAATATATAAAATTACATATTTGGTTAAATTAAGTTCTAATTCTTTAATATTATTAGTATTTAATTTGCTTAAATCTGATGTTTTTGATGGTTCTAATAATTCTTTTATTATAAGAGCATATCTACTTTTGAAATTTTCAATAAGGTTATAAGTGTTTAAAAAATTAATAACTTTTTCTTGATTAGAGATATTGGAAATATTATTTATATTAACAACAAAATCTCGCATTCCTTTACCAATTTTTGGTAAGAAGTTACTGATTTTAGAATAATTCCAATCGTATTTAACTGCAATTTGATAGCAAAAATATTGTTCTAATTTAGTAATAGAACTTAAATCATGAAAAGGAAATTTTCGTCTTTCATATAAACTAGCAAAGAAATTATCGTATAAACATAAATATTCTAATAATTTATTAATAGAAAGTTTAAATTTTCTAGTTAAAGATAAAAATTCGGTACTTATTAAACCAAATTGAAAAAAGGTTTCATAAATTTGTTTGGAAATTATATATAATTTTTGAAGTTGTAAATTATTTGGAACAATTTTTTCAACATATTCTGAGGTTAGTTCATAATATTTGGCTTTTTCCTCACTGGTTGCATATAAATCAAGATATTGTTTAGAAACATTAAGAACTTGAGAGGTTGGAAATTGAATTCCATTTACTGATATTGACCTATTTAATTTTGAAGTTTTTTTGATTTTCATTTCTTCAAGAAAACATTTTTTATAGAAATTATTTTTAAAATCAGGATTTACATCATTTTTTATAATATATTTTATTATATTTTGCACTATCAATCACCTAAGTTCGTTATTATAGCAGCAAATTCAAACTTTGTAAATTAATTTGCACTTATTTTTGGTTTAAATATTTAGTTATCATTAGGTATATTTTTTAAACTATAAGTATCTGAATCTCTAAGTAAATCAACTAAATAATAAATCGGATGTTTCTCTAATTTATTTAAATTTAAGGAAATATGTAATCGTAAATTATGATAACTAAATTTAAAATTATGAGAAATTTGATATGATTTCATAAATAAGGCTTCTCCATCGATTTCTTTGGTTGCCTCAATTGAAAAGACTAATTCTATTTGATAACGTTCTTCTAAAACATCAATAACTCCTTTAGATTTAGCTAATTTTTCAAATAATTCTTCATACATATAAATTAAAATATCATCAGTAACTTTTCCAAATCTATCTTCAAATTCAGCTTTTACAACTAATAATTTATCATAACTATCAATCGTATTAATTAACTTATGAATTTCAATTTTTAAATCACTTTCATTAGTATATTTATCATCAATATGAGTTGAAACATTAATAAGTGGTTTTTCATCTTTGATTTCTTCTTCAGGAATTACTTCTCCATTAATTCGTTTTATCTCATCATTTAAAATCTTTAAATACAAATCAATTCCGACTGTATCAATAAATCCAGCTTGTTCACTTCCTAAAATATCGCCTGCTCCTCGAATAGATAAATCCCGACTTGCTATATTATAACCACTTCCAAGTTCGGTAAATTCTTTTAAAACATTTAATCTTTTAACCGAATCAGAACTTAAAATCTTATGTTCAGGATACATTAAATAAGCATAAGCAATTTTATCACTTCGACCAACCCGGCCCCTAATTTGATATAACTGAGCAAGACCAAAATTATTAGCATCAAGGACTATTAAAGTATTGGCATTACTAATATCAATTCCCGTTTCAATTATAGTTGTACAAAGTAAAACATCATATTCATGATTGATAAATTTTAACATTCTATTTTCAAGTTCAATTTTCGAAAGTTGACCATGAGCAATAACAATTCGCGCACTTGGAACTAATTTTTGAATTTCTTGCATTTTACTTTCTATTTCCGAAACACGATTAAAAAGAATAAAAACTTGCCCATCACGCATTAACTCTTTAACAATAGCATCTTTTATTAATTGAGGTTGTTCATAAACAACATAAGTTTGAATTGGAAACCGATTAACTGGAGGAGTTTTGATAACTGATAAAGACCGAACACCAATTAAAGACATTTGTAAAGTTCTTGGAATAGGCGTTGCAGTTAACGTTAAAACATCAACATTAGCTTTATATTGCTTTAATTTTTCTTTATGGGCTACTCCAAAACGTTGTTCTTCATCAATAATTAATAACCCTAAATCTCGAGGTTTAATATCATTTCCTAATAAACGATGTGTTCCAATTACTATATCAACTTCCCCAGTTTTTAATTTTTCAATTATCTCTTTAGCTTTTTTAGGAGTTGTAAAACGATTAAATAATTCAATATTAACAGGAAAATTCTTAAATCTTACAAGAGCATTTTGATATTGTTGATTAGAAAGAATGGTGGTTGGACAAAGATATAAAACTTGTTTGGAGTCATAAACCGCTTTAAACATAGCTCGAAAAGCAACTTCTGTTTTTCCAAATCCAACGTCGCCACATAAAAGTCTATCCATCGGCTTATCTTGTTCCATATCTTTAGAAATTTCTGAAAAAGCCGTTAATTGGTCAAGAGTTGGCGTATACATAAATTGATTATAAAATTCTTCATGATACTTAGTATCTTTTGAAAAAGCAAATCCTTTTTGAAGTTCTCGTTCTGCATATAAACGAATTAACTTAGAAGCAATATCTCGAACTTTATTTATAATTCTTTGCTTATTCTTTCGCCATTCTAAACTACCAAGCCCATTAACTTTAGGCGCAACTCCTTCTTTACCAGAATATTTACTAATAAGTTCAATTTTTTCAACTGGAATATACAGTTTATCATCATCTTTATATTTTATTTCTAAATAATCTTTCTTAAGCGAATTTAAACTTAAAGTCTTAATACCATTATAAATACCTATTCCATTTATACTATGAACAACATAATCGCCAATTTGTAATTTATTTATATTATTAATCTTTGTTGCATATTTAAATTTAGTTTTATATTTTTTCTTAGAAGTTGTAATATTAAATAAATCTTTATCGGTTAATAAAATAAAATTGGAAACAGTAAACCCTAAAGGAAAATCTAAAGTAACAATATTTAAAGTTGTATCACTTAAATTATTAATATCTGTTAATAAATATGGAACTTCTAAATATTTAGTAAAATTTTTAATCTGATAGTCTTTTAAACAAATAACAACTTGCTTTTTACAACCTAAAGCATCTTTTAAATAACTATTAATAATATCTATATTCTCATGAAATTTAGGAACTGATTTTACTTTGCAATCAATATAGTCACTAAATTCATGATTTAAATTATCTAAACTTAAATAATGTAGAACTTTAGATTTATCTAAAATAGATATATCAAACATATAATTTCCATGATATTTTTTATCATTTTCCCTGTAAATTTCTACTTCTTTTTGCATTTTATCATAGTTATTTAAAAGCATAGTGTAATCTTTAACTATCGTTATTGGAGCATTTAAATAATCGGTTATATTTTTATAATCTGTACTATATTTAGATAAATATTTTTGTTTTCGTTCATCATCTTCTAAATTATCATAATTAGGAAGTAAAAATTCGGTATATGGGTAAATTGTAATTTCTGATAATTTTTGAATTGATTTTTGAGTTTCTTCATCAAAAAGACGAATTGAATCAATTTCATCACCAAAAAATTCAATTCGAACGGGATGTTCATAACTTATTGGAAATAAGTCAATTATAAAACCTCGAACCCCAATTTCCCCTGTTGTTGTAACTAAGGTTTCTCGTTTATATCCTAAATTATATAATTTTAAAACAAATTCGTCTTTCGAATAAGAATTGCCAATTTGTAATTTTAAAATATTACTTTGATAAGTTTTAAAACTTGGTAAATAACGAAGATAAGACATCATATGCGAAATAACTATCTTCTTTTGATTTTTTATTAAACTATTTAAAGTTTCAAGTCTAGTTACCATTAAATCTGGACTAACACTGATAGCTTCACTTGTTAAAAAATCATCCATTGGAAAAAATAAAATATCATTACTAAGGGAAGTTAAAATATTTAATAAATTATTAGCTTCCGTTAAAGTTGGAGTAATAACTAAAATACTTTTAGAAGATTTTTTAAATAAACCTAAAAGATAAAGGCAAAAAGACTCATCAGTCATTCCTGATAAGCCAAGATTTTCTTTATATTCTATGTTAAATAATGAAAATAAATTATTCACTTAAATCTCTCCTATTATATTTTGACATTAAATCATTAAAAGGAATTTTTAAATAATCATCCAATAACTCGATTATTACTTGATTTAATTTTTCAATTATCAGCATTTCTTTATCACTAAATTTACCTAAAACATAATCTTTTGTTTCAATTTGGAAATCTTTAGAAATACCGATTTTTAATTGTTTAAAGTTTTTAGAATCCAAATTTAAAATAATATTTTTAATTCCGTTATGACCACCACTTGATGAATCTTGTTTTAATTTTAATTTACCAAGAGGAATATCTAAATCATCATGAATAACTAAAATATCTTCTACTTTTATTTTGTAATAATTGACAAATTTTAAAACAACTTCACCTGATAAATTCATATAACTTAAAGGTTTTAAAAATAAAATTTCTTGATTATCAATAATTGTTTTTAAATATAAACCATTAAATTTTTCTTTAAATGGACCTAAATTTTTAGTTTTAACATATAAATCAATATAATGAAATCCTATGTTGTGTCTTGTCTTTTCATATAAAGAACCAGGATTTCCTAATCCAACTATTAATTTCATTAGATAAAAACTCCTTTCAATAAGATTTATTTATTTTAATACATTTAACTATATTTGCCAAGTAATTTTTTTTATGTTAATTTTTTTTAATGCTAACTAATTTTTAGAAACATAAATTGGGCTTTTTATTTTTAAGCCCTCGCGACCATTTTTAACAGCTTTAATCATGAATAATTTAGAATTTTTATCTTCTTTTGGATAAATAAATTGAATTTCTTTTGGAATTAAGCGATATTTTTTAAGTAATTCAAGAATTTCTATTAATCTTTCAGTTCTATGAACCATATAAAAACTAGCATTATCTTTTAGTAAATATAAAACTATTTTAAATAAATCTTCTAAATTTAAACTGGTTTCATGTCTAGCAATGGCTTTTATATTATTATTGTTTAAAAAATTAGAATCTTGGTATTTAAAGTAAGGGGGATTTACAGTAATAATATCAAACATATCACCATGAAATTTTGCTTTTAAATCTTTAACATCAGCATTTAAGATGGTAATTTGGTTTTCTTTTTTATTTAATTTAATACTTTTAAGTGCTAATTCATAGACTTCTTTTTGAAGTTCTACTCCATAAATTTTAGCTTTAGTTTTGGTTGATAATATTAAAGGAATTGGCGCATTACCAGTACATAAATCTAAAATTAATTTATCACGTAAATTAATAGTTACAAAACAAGGAAGTAAAAGAGATTCTAACGAAAACTTAAAGTAATCATCATTTTGATAAATTTTTAGATTATTAACTGGAATTTCATTAATTACTTCCATAATCTGGAACTACAACTTCCTCAATAACATTCATTTCATTTTCAATTTTTATTTTTCGTCTTAATATATCAACATCAACTACTTTATATGGCATTTCATTGTATATGTAATCATCACCTATCTCTGGTAAACCTTGTTTTAATTCCGTATAAGTATCATCTTCATAAGCAAGACAACATAAAAGTCTTCCACAAACCCCATTTATTTTAGTTGGATTTAAAGCAAGCATTTGATTTTTAGCCATATTAATGGTAACACTATTTAAATCAGTTAAAAAAGAATTACAACATAAAAAACGACCACATGGACCAAGGCCACCTATTTCTCTTGCTTTATCCCGAATTCCAATTTGTCTTAATTCAATTCGCGTTTTATAAATTTGAGCTAATCTTCTAGCAAGTTCTCGAAAATCAACTCTAGCATCAGCCGTAAAATTAAAAACTAATTGGCGTCTATCAAAAGTATAATTTGCATCTAGAATATTCATATCTAATCCCATCTCTGAAACAACTTTTCGACCCATTATTAAAGCATTTTTACTATCTGAAACATTTTTTTTATGAATTAAAGTATCATCATCTGTTGCAATTCGTAAAATATTTTTTAAAGGCGAAACTAACTTATCTTCAGAAATTAAGCGTTCTTTTTGATAAACTAAACCATATTGCAAACCACGTTCAGTTTCAACAATAACTGGCATATTATTTTCAATATTTAAATCATTTTTATTAAAATAATACATGCGCCCTTTAGGAGAAAAGCGAACTCCAGAAACCTTCATAATATCACCTCATAGACATTTCAATTATAAACCGATCCATGAATAAATTAATATTTAAATTTGGAACATTTATTAAATCATTTTTAAATTCAACTATTTTTTGTAAATAAAAAATCAAATTAGAAAACGAAATATTTGCTAAATTTGCCTTTATTATATCATATAAATTGGTATTTTCAAATGTATTTATTTGATAATTTTCATTAATTAAAAAATCTAATATTACTTCTAAATAATTAAAAGCTGTAATGATTTCATCACGATTTTTATATTTATCTAAAAAAGACTCTTTAACATAAGGTAAAGCTTCTTCTTTCTTTTCGAAAATTAAATTTAAAAATTTGGTAAGAGCTTCTAACATTTCTAAATCATAATCTTTTTGGTCTAAAGTTTTTAAAGTAATTAAAATAGCCCGAGATAAAATAGTAGGTAAAAGTTGCTTTCTATCAACAGTTACTAAAATAGCAAATATAGAATCTTCTGGTTCTTCAATAAATTTTAATAAAGAATTAGCCGCACTTAAATTCATTTTTTCGGCTTCAAAGATAATATATACTTGATTAGTACCGTTAGATGATTTTAAACTTAAATCTTTTTGAATTGCCTGAATTTGGTCTTTTTTTATATTTATACCATCTGGTTTAATTATTTTTAAATCTGGATAATAATTATTATCAATTAAATGACAAATATTGCAATCTAGACAATTGTTTTTATTAGTATAATGATTTTTACAAATAATACTTTTAGCAAAAGCTAAAATAATATCATAGGAATCATCAAGATTTGAAACTTCAAAGATATAAGCATGATAATATTTTTTTAAATTTTTAGCATATTCATAAAATTTTGTATCTTTGTAATCATCTAACATCAATACCACCTACAATCCTATTAATTTTATTATTAAAAGACTAACTAATCCCGGAATATCAAAAAAGCAAACGGTTGTCATAGTAAAAAAATTTATTGGAAGAGTTATATTAAAAGCAACTGCTATTAAGTTATATGCGTATAGCAAAAACCCGCCCAAAATAAATTTTTTTAAATATTTTATAATTAAATTCACTTTATCACCCATAAAAATTTATGACTTAAATAGGTGTTTATGAAATTTTTCGACGATTATCAAAAGCTCTTTCTAAAGTAATTGGGTCAATGTATTCCATATCCGCACCATTTGGTATTCCTGATGCTAATCTTGAAACAGTAATATTCATTCCCGATAATATATTATTAATATAAAGGGCCGTCATTTCACCTTCTAAACAAGGTTTAACCGCGATTATTACTTCTTTAAAATTATTTTTTTCAATCCGAGAAATTAACTTATCAAGTCTGATATCTTCAGGATTTAAATTATTAGATGATGAAATTAATCCACTTAAAACATGATAATAACCATTGTAAATTCCTTTTTCTTCAATTGAAAAAACATCTTTAGGATCGCCTACTATGCATAAATAATCTGGATTTCTAGTTGGGGAATTACAAATAGAACAAATATCATCTTCAGAAATATGATTACAAATCTTACATCTTTTTGTTTTTTCTTTAGCATATTTGATTGCATCAGCTAAAAAAGTTGATTGGTCTTTATCCATATCTAAAATTTGAAAGGCCATTCGAACTGCCGTTTTTTCACCAATTCCTGGAAAAAACTTAAATGCTTCTTTTAAATTATTAATTCCATTTGGATACATAATTAAAATATTCCAGGCATACTATTTGCATATTTGCCCATTTTTTGTTCAGTAATTTTATCAACTTGCGTTAAGGCATCGTTAAGAGCAACTTGAACCATATCTTCTAAGATATCTATATCACTTATTTGAAAATCACTATCTGGTTTAATTTCAACTTTTAAAACCTCTTTTTTACCATTAACTTTTACGGTTACAAAAGAACTAGTGGCTGTAAATTCCATCGCATCGATTTCATCTTTTGTTTTCATCATATCTTTTTGTAAAGATTGGGCTTGTTTCATTAAAGCTTGTATATTCATATTTTTCTCTCCTATTCTACTTCGACATATCCTTCTCCAAATACATCTATTGCTTTTTGTACTAAATTAGAGTAACACAAATTATTTTCATTTTCAATGTTTTCTTCTTGAAAAGTTATAAATGGTTTTGTCTCTTCTTGATAAGTATAATAATTTTTATCTTTTAAGTGAAGTTTATATTGTTCTACTTCTTTTTGAAATTCTTCATTGGTAATTGCAACTATCACATAATTATTTTCTAATATTTTATTAATTAAGTCTAAACATAAATTGAAATTTAAATATATTTTTTCAAGTAACGAATCATATTTGGAAATTAAAATAATATTGGTATTACTAACCACGCCAATTTCAACATCTTGTAAAAGACCCGCTACTTTGGCATATTTAGTATCACTTAAATAATTAACTAAATTTCCCCATTTGGATACAACCATATTTTTTAATAATTTACTAGCCATAGCAAAAGTATTATCAATCCGAATTTTTTTCATTTCAGGGTTAATTTGATAGCCTAATCTAGGCTCAACTTGCTCATTAGCATTTCCCACTTTTTTTTGAGTTGAAATATCATTTTTGTCTTTTTTGGAAATTTCCTGGGAAATAGGTGGCTTAGCTTCAGGTATTGAAGGTTTAGGAAGCACTTTGGCTTTATTTACTTCTTCTAAAGTTGTCATTGATTTGGCTGAAGCATTTGGAAAATTCATAAAACTTAATAACTTAACTTCAACAATAATTCGTCTATTACTTGCTTCTTTTAACATATTATATATATCATTAAAGCAAAAAATCAATTCTGATATTTCTTTAGGGTCATATTTTAAATCTGGTTCAACTGTAATTTTTCTTACTAATAAATCCCTTAACGTTTCTAAAATTCTTTCAATTAATTTAGAAAAATCATAACCAAGTTCATCAAACTTATTTAAAGTTTCTATTACTTTTAAATTATTTTTAGTTTGAATTTGATTGATAAATTCAAGCATATCATCTTTAGAAATTAAACCATTTATCTGAAAAAAATCAGCAGCAGTTATTTTTTCTAAAGAGTATGACGCAAGTTTATCAAGTAAACCTAAGGCATCACGCATTCCACCATCGGCATAAAGAGCAATTTCATGAATAGCCGAATCTTCAATATTAATGTTTTCAAGTGTAGCTATTTCTTTTAAACGACTCTCAATATTAGAAGTTGCAATTCTTGTGAAATTTAAGCATTGACAACGCGATACAATTGTTGGAGGAACTTTATAAAATTCGGTAGTTGCTAAAATAAAGATGACATGTTCAGGTGGTTCTTCAAGGGTTTTTAGTAAAGCATTAAAAGCACTAATTGAAAGCATGTGTACTTCATCGATTATATATACTTTGTATTTTAATTTATTAGGAACCAAATTAATTTTACTTTTAAGTTCTCTAATTTCATCTACTCCATTGTTACTAGCAGCATCTATTTCAATAATATCAGAACTATTATTTTCAATATCAAGACAATTTTCACATTCGCCACATACTGAAAAATCATCACCAATATTTAAACAATTGATTGTTTTAGCCACTAATTTAGCAACCGTTGTTTTTCCGGTCCCTCTTGGTCCTGAAAATAAATAAGCATGAGAAATTTTATTTTGTTTAATGGAATTAGTTAAAATTTTTAAAATACTTTCTTGAGCAACTACATCACTAAATTTACTAGGTCTATATTTACGATATAAAGCTTGATATGCCATATAACCACCTCACTTTTTCTAATATTATTATACAATAAAAAATTATTTCTTACGAAATAATTTACGTTATTTTTACTTTTCTCTTTGTTCTTTAAAAAAATTTTGGATGATATTTTTAGTTTCTGCTTCTAAAATACCTTTAACAATTATGGTGTTTTTATCAAAAATACTCTCACTTATAGTAACGTTTTTAGAATCATTAGGAATGGTTCCAACAACAACTTTAGGAATTCGGGATTGAACAATTGCACTTGCACACATTGGGCAAGGAAATAAAGTTACGTATAAAACACAGTCATTAAGACGCCAATCATTTATTTTATGACAGGCTTTTTTGATTGCAATTAATTCAGCATGTTTAGTTATATCGTTTGTCGTTTCTCGTAAATTATAACCACGACCAATTATTTTATTGTTTAAAACAACAACCGCTCCAACTGGTACTTCTTTCTTTTGATAGGCCTTCCAAGCTTCTTTTAAAGCTATTTCCATAAAATATTCATCCATTATTTATCACTTCTCTTTTATTAAAAAAGTGCACATAAAAGATTTATGTTAAGGCTGCTATCTTCCGATCCTGACCTGGTTCCACTTCTTTTATTGCACGAATAATATTCTACTATATTTTTTTAGAAATAACAAGATATTTTTGTAGTATTAAAATTCTTGTTAAATTTTGTGTCAACTATCTTGACAAGATTTTAGATTTCATGATATATAATCTATATAATATAGATAATCTTAGTTTATATAGTGTTTCGTGAAAAACGAAAAAATTTAAATACCTATAAACGCTTAAAAACCTTTGTTAGAGGCTTATTACAAGAAAAAAGATGCTTACCCTATTCAGCATCTTTTTCTTTTGTATCCGGCGTTTCTTGGCCGTTTTCAGACTCGGTTTTAGATGAAACATCAGATATATTTTCATCTAAAGAATCTTCACTTTTTTCAAGAACAGTTACTGTTGCAACTTTATGTTCTTCTTTAAGATTGATTAATCGAACCCCTTGTGTAGCTCGTCTTAAAGTTGAAACTTGCTCTAAAGATATTCTAATAATAATACCAGAATCGGTTATCATGATTAAATCTTCGTCGCCACGAACAGCTTTTAAAGTAACTAAACTACCATTTTTATCTGTTACATTTAAGCCTTTAACACCTTTACTTCCACGATGAGTTAAACGATATTCATCAACTGGAGTCTTCTTACCATAACCTTTTTCAGTTACAATTAAGACTTGATGGTCAGGGGTAATTACTTCCCCACCAACAACTTGATTTTCGCCTAAATCAATACCGCGAACTCCACTAGCAGTTCGACCCATAATTCGAATTTCACTTTCTAAAAAGCGAACCATTCGACCATTCGTTGCTCCAATTATAATCTCGTTATCACCAGTTGTTTTTTGAACGGCGATTAATTCATCATCTTCCCTTAAAGAAATAGCAATTTTACCATTAGTTCTTATATTATCAAAATCATGTAAATCCGTTCTCTTAACAATACCTTTTTTAGTTACAAAGAATAAATATTTATATTCATCTTCATTTGGTTTTAAAGAAATTATTGAATTAATCTTTTCATCTTTTTCAAGAGCTAATAAATTAATTATTGGTAATCCTTTACTTTGACGACTAAATTCCGGAACTTCATAACCTTTCATTCTATATACTTTACCTTTATTACTAAAGAATAAAATATAATCATGAGTTTTAGCATTAATCATTTTAAAGACAAAATCTTCTTCATTAGTAGTCATACCTTTAATACCTACTCCCCCACGATTTTGAGTACGATATTCAGATACTAACATTCTTTTAATATAACCTTTATTAGTTAAAGCAATTAAAGTATCTTGAACTGGTATTAATGATTCATCTTCAATATAATCAACGGCTGTCATATCTATCTTAGTTCTTCTATCATCAGCATATTTTCGTTTTATTTCAAGCATTTCTTCTTTAATAATACTATCAACTCGTTCTGGTTTAGCTAAAATATCTTTATAATCGGTAATCTTAATAAGTAAATCAGCAAGTTCATTTTCAACTTTACCTCTTTCTAAACCAGTTAAACTACGAAGACGCATTTGAAGGATGTTGTTAGCTTGGGTTTCATCAAGACCAAAACGAGAAATTAATTTGCTTCTAGCCTCTTCATCACTTTCAGCACCTCTTATTATCTTGACAACTTCATCAATATTATCAAGCGCAATTTTTAAGCCTTCTAAAATATGAACTCGTTCTTCTGCTTTTCGTAAATCATGCTTTGTTCTTCTTACAATAACTTCTCTTTGATGGTCAATATATTTGGCAATTATATCTTTTAAACCAAGTGTTCTTGGCGTTTGCCCATCAATCATCAAAAAGATAATTCCATAATTAATTTGAAAATTAGTATGTTTATATAAATTATTTAAAACCACTTGCGGATTAGCGTCACGTTTTAAAGTAATCGTTATTTTAACTCCATCTTTTAAATCGGTATGATAATCAGAGATACCATCAATTACTTTATTATGAACTAGTTCGGCAACTTTATTTTTAAGTTCCATTGTATTAACACCATATGGAACTTCTTCAATTACAATCGTGCTATGATTTTTTTCTTCTTCGATAGTTGCTTTACTTCGAATCGTGATACTACCCCGACCTGTTTCATAAGCTTTTTTAATTCCGGAGTTTCCTAAGATAATACCACCAGTTGGAAAATCAGGCCCTTTTATATATTGCATTAAGCCTATTGTATCAATATCTGGGTTATCAATATAAGCAACACAGCCATCAATTACTTCGCCTAAATTATGTGGTGGAATATTAGTTGCCATTCCAACCGCAATTCCCATCGAACCATTAACTAAAATATTAGGAAATCTTGATGGTAAAACCGTTGGTTCTTTTAAGGTTTCATCAAAGTTCGGCATCATATTAACCGTTTCTTTTCCGATATCTCTTAATAATTCTAAAGATAGTTTGGCTAAGCGAGACTCTGTATAACGCATAGCTGCTGCACCATCGCCTTCAATGTTACCAAAGTTACCATGGCCATCTATTAATACATATCTTTGATTAAAGTCTTGCGCTAAACGAACCATCGCTTCATAAATCGAAGAGTCACCATGAGGATGATAATTACCCATAACTTCTCCGACCGTTTTAGCACTTTTACGGTGTGGTTTATCAGGAGTATAGCCAGATGTATACATTGACCATAAAATTCGCCTGTGAACCGGTTTTAGGCCATCACGAAGGTCTGGAATAGCTCTGGAAATAATAACACTCATAGAATAATCAAGAAAAGATTTGGATACTTCTTCAACAATATTTTGTTCGGTTAATTTATCATGTTCATGAAAAGTACCACCAAAATCCGTCTTAACTACTTCGCCAGTTACTTCTGCTAAAGAAGACTCAGTATCATTAGTCTCTTCGGAATAATTACTCTTACTATCAGCTTCAGCTCTTTCTAATAATTCATCTAAATCACTTTTAGTTTCTTCTTTTTCATCCATACATAAACCTCCTAAATATCAAGATTTTCAACAGTATAAGCGTATTCTTCTATATATTGTCTACGAGGTTCAACCTCATCACCCATAAGTTTTTCAAAAATCTTATCAGCAGCAACACAATCACTTACTGTTATTTTTCTTAATGTTCGCTTTGAGATATCCATAGTTGTTTCGTTTAACTCATCAGCGTCCATTTCTCCTAAACCTTTCATTCTGGCAATTTCATATTTAACAGTGCTAGGTAAACTAGCTAAATACGCATCTCTTTCTTTTTCATCAAGAACATACTTTCTAGTTTTTCCATGCATAATTCTAAATAAAGGTGGTTGAGCAGCATAAACGTGTCCTGCTTCAACAATTGGTCTAAAGAAACGATAAAATAGTGTTAATAATAAAACTCTAATATGCGCTCCATCAACATCGGCATCGGTCATGATAATAATCTTATCATATCTTAACTTTGATAAATCAAAGTAATCACCTATTCCGGTTCCAAAAGCAGTGATAATGGTTTTTATTTCTTCATTTCCTAAGGCCTTATCAAGACGAGCCTTTTCTACGTTTAGAATTTTACCTCGAAGTGGTAAGATGGCTTGCGTCATCGCGTCCCGACCTTTTTTCGCTGAACCACCTGCTGAATCCCCCTCGACTATGAATATCTCGGATACACTTGGGTCTTTACTCTTACAATCTGATAGTTTACCAAAGAAATTAGTGGTTGTTAAATCAGTCTTTCTCGTTGCTTCTCTGGCTTTTTTAGCTGCCATTCTAGCATCTCTTGCTAAAATTGATTTATTAATAATTGTTCTTGCTTCCGTTGGATTTTCAAGTAAAAATCTCTCAAACCCTTCAGCAAAAATACTATCAGCAAGACTTCTTACTTCCGAATTACCAAGTCTACCTTTAGTTTGTCCCTCAAATTGAGGATTAGGATGCTTACAAGAAATAATCATTGTAAGTCCTTCTTTAACATCATCTTCTTTTAAACTTTCATCTTTTTCTTTTAAAAGATTATTTTTTCTTGCATAATTATTAATAACCCTTGTTAAAGCTCGTTTTACCCCATCTTCATGCGTTCCCCCATCATGGGTATTAATATTATTTACAAATGAATATATATTTGCATTATAAGAAGTATTATATTGCATAGCAACTTCCAAGAAAACCCCATTTTTTTCACCTTCTAAATGAATAATATCATCATGAATTGGCGTTTTTTCTTGATTTATAAATCTTACATATTCACTTATTCCACCTTCATACATGAATGTTTCACCAGTTGTATCTTCTATATCTCTATCATCTCTAATATTTAATGATAAACCACGATTTAAAAAGGCTAATTCACGTACTCTTGTTTTTAAAGTTTCATAATCATAAATATCGGTATCAAAAATATCTGGGTCTGGTTTAAAGGAAACCGTTGTTCCAGTTCGATTTTTATCACAATCACCCACTACATGAAGTGCTTCAACTGTATGTCCTCCATTTTCAAATCGAATACTATTAATTTTACCATCTTTATAAACTGTTACATCAACCCAAGAACTTAAAGCATTAACAACCGAAGCCCCTACTCCATGAAGACCACCTGATACTTTATATCCGCCGCCTCCAAATTTACCTCCAGCATGAAGAACTGTATAAACAGTTTCAACAGTTGAAATTCCTGTTTTCGGATGGATATCCGTTGGAATTCCTCGTCCATCATCTTTTACAGTAATAGAATTATCTTTATTAATAACAATTTCAATATTTTTACAATATCCAGCTAAGGCTTCATCAATTGAATTATCAACGATTTCCCAAACTAAATGATGTAAGCCTTTAACATCAGTTGTTCCAATATACATACCTGGTCTTTTTCGAACTGCTTCTAATCCTTCTAAAACTTGAATTGATGAAGAATCATAATTTCCTTGTACTTTTTCGTCTGCCATATTTTACACCACCTTTAACTTTTATATTTGCATTTTTTATTTTAAAAATTTTGGCATTTTTTACTAACTCATTATCAATATCATTTATATCGGTTGTTGTTATAATAACTTGCATTTCTTCTTTTAAATATTTAATTATATTATTTCGCTTTTTTATATCAATCTCAGAAAAAACATCATCAAGTAATAAAACCGGATATTCTCCTTTTAATTTCTTAAATAATAATAACTCAGAAATCTTATAAGCAATAACAATTAACCTTTGTTGACCTTGAGAAGCATAAATTTTTGCATCTTTTTCATTTATCAAAAATAAAAAATCATCACGATGCAATCCATTTAATGTCATTCCTTGCATTAATTCTTTATTTAAATTTTTATGCCATTTTAAAAGTAAAATTTCTCTTATTTTTAAATCATCATAAGTATCTATTCCTAAGTTATTAATATATGAAATTTTTAAATTGGAAATTCCTGATAATTTTTTAAAAACAATTGGAATAATTTTATTAATTTCTTCTATATAAAAGAAACGATAATAATAAATTTTACTACTAACATCAAGCATTTTTTGATTAATAACTTCCAAATATTTAGGGTCAGCCATCGAATTAATATTTAATCTTTTTAAATATTCATTTCTAATTTTTAAAATACTATTGTATTCATTTACATAATGTAAATAATTATTATAAATTTCGCCGATTTGAATATTTAAAATATTCCTTCTAATACTAGGTGAACCTTTAATAATTTCAATATCATTAGGTAAAAATGAAGTTGTACAGAAATTCGAAATATATTCTGATATTTTCTTAATTAAAGTTTTGTTAATATACACTTTTTTTCCTAATTTAGTAAGTTCTACTTGATAGATTTTATTATAATTATCATAGGAAACTTCGCCTTCTATTTTGGCATTTTCAAAATTAAATTTAATTAAATCATTAATGTCTCCAAAACGATTTGATTTCGTTAATGAAAGTACATATATTGCCTCTAAAATATTTGTTTTTCCGCTCCCATTTTCGCCAATTAAAATATTTATTCCATCAGCAAATTCAAGTTCAACATTTTCATAATTACGAAAATTAAGTAATTTTAATCTCTTTAATCTCATAAAACATCACAAAAACCCTAAAAAACAAATATTTATATTAGGTAATATACCTATACTTGCGTATATATTATATCATAAATTTCGGTTAAAACAAGTAGAAAAAGCATATTTTAATTTTTAATTCTATATAAAAACACTTTGAAGAATTTTTTTGGGAATAAAGGATTTTAATTTTCTTCTAAAGTGTTTTCTTTTTTAATTAGTAGTTCTTTTTTGGATTAAATCTTTTAATCTAGTTGCTCTTAACAATTGCATTTCAAACGATGCAATTGATATTTTTAAAACTATTGTTTTTCCTGATGTAAATGTAACTTTAGTATATCCTTTATAAGGTTCATAAGAAGCTACATTATTTAAAGCAATCCAAGAACATTTATCACTTGCTTGACCACTGGTTGGGAAAAAAATGATACTATTACTTTCTTCAACAATAATTGGTAATTTATAATTACTTCCTAATATCATTTTGGTTCCTTTTAAACGCCCATTAAAACTACTACCATAGTAATTACAACTATCTTCCATAACTTCAAATGGTCTTTTGGCCAGTAAATATTCTTGATTTTTTTCAATAATTTGTGATACTTCATTATTTAAATTTAAGATAGCACAAGTTTCTTTATTGATTTCATAAGAATCTAAATCCATTTCATCACCCCCAAACTAAAATTTAAATTTTGATTAAAATTTAACTCAAAACTTAAATTTGGCGAATAAAATAGCATATTTCCCTGTCGAATTTTGTTCTATTTTGTCGAATACTAAAAAAAAATTAAAAAAAAACTTATTTTTTAGTAAGAAAATAGTTTTTTTTAGGTAATTTTATTTTTAATATGTCCTAATTGGTAAGACTAATTGTATTAAATCGTCTTTTTCTACTCCTTTAAAGATAATTGGATTAACTTCTCCAACAAAAGATATTTCACATTCTTCACTTTCTAATACTTTTAATGCATCCATTACATAACGAGCACTAAAAGAAATAGTAATATCTTCATCTTTATCTTTAGAAACTTGCATTTTTTCTTCAACTCTTCCGATTTCAGCACTTGATGACTTCATAGTCAAAGTATCATTTGCAGTTTCTAAAGTTACAACATTTTTTTCTTTATCACTAGTTAAAATACTAACTCTATCAATTACATTATATAAATCAGCAACTTTAACTTTTAATTTTAACATGCTCTCCTTTGGTAATAAATTAGCTGTATTTGGGAAAGTTCCATTAATTAAACGGCTTTGAAATAATAAATTATCATATTTAAATAAGATTTTATTGTTAAAAATATGTAATTCAACATTTAAAGTATCATCTGTTAGTAATTTAGAAACTTCTATCATATTTTTACTTGGAATTACAATATTGTAATCAGTTTCAATCACATGTTCAAGTTTTAATATTTTTCTTGCTAACCGATAAGAATCTGTACAATTACATTCTAAAATATCGCCTGCAATTTTGATATTTAATCCAGTTAATGGAGGACGGGCTTCATCAGTTGAAGCAGCAAAAGCAGTTTGATTTACTAAATCTTTAAAAATTTTACTATTTATTAAAATAGGATTTTTATTTAATTCTAAATTAATATTAGGATATTCGTTTTTATTAATGCCATTTAAATTATATTCACTATTAGCTGTTGAAATAATTACTTTTAATTCATCAAAAACTTCTAAATTAATCATTTTATCAGGAAGTTTTCTAACAATATCTAAAATATATCTTCCTTGAATAATAATACTTCCTTCTTCTTCTATTTCCATATTATCTTTTTCATTGGGAATAAAAGTCCTAATTGTTATATCATTATCTGAAGCAGTTAAAGTTAAACCTTCTTTTGTTAAATCAAATTTGATACCAGCAAGAGCAGGAACTAAATTTTTAGTTGATAAAGCTTTAGCTACTTTATTTAAATTTTCTAATAAAGTTTCTTTTTTAATTTTTATTTTCATTTTTATCTCTCCTTTTAAATTAATTTTTTTACTTTTTATTTTCTTTTATATATATATAATAATAATAATGGTGTGGAAAACGGTGGAAAACTTAGTTAAATCCTTATGTAGCAAGCGTTTTAAAAGATTTTTCATTGTGGAAAACTCGGTGGAAAACTTTGAGTTATCCACATTTTTTAGTGGATAAGTTAAAATTAAGCTAAATTTAATAATCTTTTTTTATTAAATTTTAAAAGTTATCCACATTCATTGTGGAAAACTAATTCAAGTGATATTTTTTTTAATTTTTTCAATGGTTTCTCGAATATTTTTATTGGTTTTGATATCGTGTTCAATTTTTTCACATGAGTGCATAACCGTTGAATGGTCGCGCCCTCCAAATTCAAGACCAATTCGTTGAAATGATTCATTTAAAACATCTCTTGATAAAAACATAGCAATCTGTCTTGGAAAAGCAACACTGGAACTTCGTTTTTTTCCTTTTAAATCATCTGATGAAATTTGAAAGTATTCCGCGACAATTTTTTGAATTTTGGAAATATCATTTTTTTCACTTGTGCCTTTATTTATATTATCTTTTAAAGCATCGATTGCTAAATTTAAGTTAATTTCACTTCCCCCCATAATTGTTGAATAAGCAAGTAATCTTGTAATTGCTCCTTCTAATTGTCTAACATCACTAGCCATATTAGAGGCAATATATTCTAAAACATCTTCAGGAATATTTTTATCGATTTTTGCTCCATCAATTTTCTTCTTTAAAATATTAATTCTAAGTTCTAAATCTGGTGGATAAATATCAACTGTAAGGCCCCAACAAAATCTAGTTCTAAGCCTATCTTCTAGTAATTTTAAATCATTTGGTGACCGGTCAGATGAAATAATAATTTGCTTTTTATCATTATATAATGTATTAAAAGTATGGAAAAATTCTTGTTGAGTTTGGGTAGCACCAGCTAGAAATTGGATATCATCAATGATTAAAACATCAATATTTCGATATTTATCTTTAAAATAATCAACATAATTATAATTTTCATCAATTTGATTATTTTCTTTTCGACCAATTCCCGAAAAATCAGAAATAAATTGTTCACTTGTTACATATAAAACACGTTTTTTAGAATTTTCTTGAATATAATTACCAATTGCATGCATTAAATGGGTTTTTCCAAGACCACTATTTCCGTATATAAATAAGGGATTATAGGTTAAACCAGGACTTTCAGCAACCGCAAAAGCCGCTGCATGAGCAAGTTTATTACTATTTCCAACAATAAAAGTGTCGAAAGTATATTCTCGTTTTAAATTCGATTCATGCCGAAATTTTTCATTTGAAATATCAATTTCGGTATTACTTGGTGAATTTATATTAGGCTCTTTTTTTATTTCAACTTCATTTTCTAAGATAAATTCTAAATCGTAAACATTTCCAGTTAATTTAGTTAAAATACTTGTAATTAAATCTTGATAACTTTCACTTAGTCTTTTTTTATGAATATCAAGCGGGACCACAATAGTTGCTTTATTATTATCAAGTTTTAATAGATAAGTTGTACTAAACCAGGTTGAATAAACTAAAGAATTAACGCTACTTTTAACATTTTCTAAGAACTTTTTCCATAAAAGTTCATTATTCATTATCCACCTCCTTTTAATATTTATTTTTGTATTTATATTCTACATTTTAATTTTCTAAAAGTAAAGATGAATTAAGTCCTTAAAAATCAACATTCTTTTTAAATTTTTCTTGATTTTTAAGGGTTATTTACGATATAAAAATATTTTTAGTCTATAAATACTTGTTGTCTAATTATTTTAAATTATGTTATATTTCTAAGCAAGTCTAAAGTGTCAACTTTCAGCTTAAAAAGTTAATTAGTAAAAAGTTCTAGTTTTCCACATTTAATTGTGGATAACTCGGTGGATAACTAAAAGGGGAAATTTAGTTTTCCACAACTTATCCACATACTTATCCACATATATTTTCCTTATTTTACAAGGAGAGTTTGAGTTTTCCACAATTTGCTAAAATCCACTTATCCACAGGTGTAAAAAGTTTTCCACATCATTGTGGAAAACTCTTAAACCAAGGTTAAAATTTAAAAAAAATATTTAGTTTTTAACTTTACATTTTCAAATTTTAATTAATTATTTGTTATAAGTGTTTTATCGTTTAATTATCTTTTTTTAGTGTTGTCTTTAAATTTTAATTAACTTTATTTTTAAAAGATAATATGGTAAACTATAGTTAATAAAGGAGCTGATTATAGTGAAGCCAATAGCAAACGGAATAGATGATTTTAAAACTTTAATAGAAGGCAATTATTTATTTATAGATAAAACCCTGTTTATAAAAGATATTATAGATGAGTTTGAAAAGCCATGTTTATTTCCAAGACCAAGAAGATTTGGAAAAACTTTAAATATATCAATGTTGAGATATTATTTTGATAATACGATGGATAGTAAATATTTATTTCAAGGCTTAAAAA
>CANQMV010000005.1 GCA_947625085.1 uncultured Bacilli bacterium | reverse complement strand
GGACTTGAACCATCGACCTCTCGCTTATCAGGCGTGCGCTCTAACCAGCTGAGCTACAAGCCCATTTACAATGATTTTAAATACTTATCCATTGTATAACATTTATTATAATAAATCAAGTATTTTTTTGGTGTCCAGCTAGGGATTCGAACCCTAGACCCACTGATTAAGAGTCAGTTGCTCTACCAACTGAGCTAGCCAGACATATAACTCGCAACAACATTTATTATTTTATAATATGCTATTGCGATTGTCAATATATTTTTTTTATTTTTAAGCAATTTCCGTAATTTCGATTTGATAAACTCCATTAGGACTTACAACATCAACTATATCGCCAACTGATTTATTTAATAAAGCTTGAGCGATTGGACTTTCGTTAGAAATTTTGCTTGCAAATGGGTCAGCTTCTTGACTACCAACTATTTGATATTCGTCTTCTTCACCATCATCAACATATTTTATCTTAACAGTATTTCCAATACTTACTTTACCATTATCAACATTTTCAATAATTGAAACATTTTCTAAAATCTGCTCTAATTTTTGAATTCTTCCCTCAAGTTCTGCTTGTTCATTTCTTGCTGCATCATAATCAGCATTCTCAGATAAATCTCCTAATGCTCTTGCTTCTTTAATGGCCTTAATATTAGCAGGCCTTTTTATATTTATTAAATCATCTAATTCTTTCTTTAGTTCTTCATATCCTTCTTTTGTTAAATAAACAGTTTTCTTTGCCACTTATAACACCTCCAATAAAAAACTACAACTCATTATATTATAAATATTATGAAAAGTCAAGGTAATTTGTCTTCTAAAAAACCTTAATTTTATTACCAATATTTATCTAAATTTTTAATTTATTTAAAACTTTTTAAGAATATTTTAACTTACAACTAATTATATGCAAAATTCTTTTTTTCATGACTATTTTTTTAATCCAAATATTTTTTTCTAAGCATCGAATAAAGAGGAAGGTCATGTTCAATTTTAATTTTTAACATACTATCAGCTTGATTGGCAACTTCAATCGGCTCTAATTTAGCATTATATAAATTATCTACTTTATAATCAATTATATCCATATTAGGAGTAATTATTTCAATTTCATCACCAACTTTAAAATAATTTCTTTGATTTATGGTATATAAATGGTCTTTAGAATCAACGATAATTCCTAAATAATCTTGATTAGAAACTTCATTTCTGCCAACATAATACTGGTCTTTAACGGATGCTTCTTGAAAATAAAAATGAGTACTATTTTCTCGATTAGAAACTCTTTCTAAAATCTTCATTTCTTTTTGCAATAAATCATCCGTCAAATTATTAGCATAATAAGCATCAATTATCCTTCTATAAGAAGATAAAACCGTTGCTAGATAAAATGGTGACCTCATCCTACCTTCAACTTTAAAACTAGTAATACCAATTTCAATCATATCTTTAATATATCTTGACATATTTAAATCTTTAACTGCCATTGAAAAAGAGTCCGTTTCATCATTTATATCAAAACAAAATCTACAAATTTGAGCACATCCTCCTCGATTAGAATCACGATTAGTAAAATAATTTGACAAGACACATCTACCACTTACAAAAGTACACATTGCCCCATGAATAAATACTTCAATTGCCATATTAGTTTTAGCAATAATTTCTTTAATATCATCTCTTCCAACTTCTCTTGCTAAAACAATTCTATCGACCTTTTGCTCTTGTAAATATCTAACACTTAAATAATTAGTTATACTATCTTGAGTACTTAAATGTACTTCAACTAAAAAATTACTTTTTATATAACGAACTAAAAATAAATCACTAACAATAAAAGCATCTATTCCAGCAGCAACTACTTTTTTTATATAATCATAAACATTTTCAATATCTTCATTATGAAAGACAATATTTAAAGTTAAATAAACTCGTTTTTTTAACTTATGAGCAAAATCACAAGCTTCTTTTATTTCCTCTAAACTAAAATTATTAGCATTTGCTCTTAAACTATAATCTTGTCCTCCAATATAAATAGCATCAGCTCCATAAATACAAGCAATTTTTAATCTTTCTAAATCACCAGCTGGTGCCAACAATTCAACTTTTTTCATTTCACTTCACCTTATAAATAGTTTTCAAAAAGAAAAATCCCTCTTTATCCCCTATTAATTCTTGAACTTTTGAAGTTAACTCTAAATCGCTTATTGAATTATCTAAATTTAGTTTATAAAGTTTTAAAACTTTTAAAAATAAATCATCCGGAATTAACTGATTATCAAGAATTCCATAACTTAATTTATCTTTTAAGACCAAAAAAGCTTTAGTTCCATTTAAAATATCATATGTTAAAACATTAGTTCCTAATTTAGTTTCTTGAATATAGTACTTTTGCTCTTTATCCTTTTCATTAATAATATTTAAATCTTTAGTTTTTTTCTTTTTAATATATTCATAGTAATTACTTACTAATTTTCTTTTAGAATGCGAGATAATTGGATGTCCAACAAAATAAGCCATCAATTTTAACTTTGTTTTTTCTTTTATTTCAGCCATTTCTAATGCGGTAATCTCAGTTGCTAAATAACCATATTTAACCCCTTGTTCAAAATAATACTCACAGATATTATAATTAGTTATTAAATGGGTTTGATGAATACCTAAATCAATTTTAAGTTTTAATCTAGAAACAATTTCTAAAACACTTAAATCATAAAACAATACTCCTTTAATCGGAAGTTTACTTAAAGAAATTAATTTTTCTTCTAAATCTTTTAAATCTTTATTAAAAATATTTTTATTTATTGAAACAAACAAAGAAATTCCTGGATATTTAGCTAACATTTTCTCAATATCATCAAGACTTGCTTCATAATAATTAACTGCATAATTTTCTAATCCGATAATAAAAGAATTAGTAAATTGTAAATAATCATCTAATTCTTTTTTATTTAAACTTACTAATAATTCCATTTTAGCCCCTTCTTTCAGTAACAGCTACTCCATCGCCTACATCATAAATCGTTGTTTTATATAACATATGATTTTCTAAAAAATAAGTATAATCTTTAATTTTTCGAACAATTCCTAAAATATTTTTACTTGTTATTTCATCTTCATTCATTAAAACATAACCATGAAAATGCATATTATCAGTAATTATATAGCCATATGGACTTAAATTACCTTCAAAATGTTCAAAAAAATCTTTATTTTTACCCTTAGCTGCATCAATAAATATTAAATCAAAATCTGAATCTAATTTTACATTTAAAGCATCATTAAAAATTAAAGTAATACGGTCTTCTAAATTAAATTTTTTAATATTTTTTAAAGCTTCCATATACCGAACTTCATCTTTTTCAATAGTTGTTACATGAATATCTTTATTAAGATTTGCCATCATTATTGCTGAATAACCAATGGCAGTTCCAATTTCTAAAATATTTTTAATTTGTTTTTTAACAATAAAACTGGTTAAAAAGTCAATTCCTTCATCTTGCATAATTGGAATATTATTTAATTTAGCATATTGTTTTAATTCATTTATATTACTCATAATTCCTCCTAGTAGCCATTATTAATACTATTTAATTCTTGTTTTTTAGTTTCAAAATCACGACTATTCGTGAAAAAGAAAGTTTCATTAGTTTTTATATTGGAAATGAAATATAAATAATCGGTATTTTCAGGTTTAATACTTGCTTCAATACTGCTTTTAGAAACCATTCCAATTGGTCCTGCTGGAAGGCTTGTAAAATTAGGATTTCTAGTATTATAAGGATTAGAACTTTCATATTCTCTACTTGTTAGAGCTCTTTTATCATCTAATTTTAATCCATAACGAGTAGTAACATCACTTCCAAGGGGCATCTTTTTTAAAAGTCGATTTAAAAAGACACTAATAACTTTAGCTCGGTCACTTTCTTGGTTAACTTCCTTTTCAGCAATGGATGCTAATGTTAATAATTCATGAACTGATAAATCTCTTGCAGTAATTAAATCTTTATAAGGTTCTAAAACAATTTCCATTTGGTCTAGTAATTTTTTAAATATTTCATGAACAGTTACTTCTTTACTTCGAAATTCATAAGTATCTGGAAATAAATATCCTTCAAGGGGATAATAAATATTTGGATTTAAAATATCATCAGTAATAAACCAATAATCTTCAATTAAACTTTGTAAATATTCTTTATCAGTTAAGGTATTTAAAACATCATCAGAAGTGTTATTGGTATTTTCAGAAATTACTTTTGCAATCTCTCGAAAATTAATTCCTTCTTTAAAAGTCATAGAAATAACATTTTTATTGTAATTATTTCCTTCTTGAATTACTTTAACAATATTTTTTAAACTCATATTTTCACTTAATTCATAAGTTCCAGCTTTTAAATCATTAACACTGTTAAGTTTTAAGTAAAAGACAAAGAAATTAGTATCTTTAACTAAATTTTTCTCTTTTAAAACCTTAGCAATTTCCCTACTAGACATTCCAGGTTTAATAGTTACTTCTTTTAAAGTTTTATTATTACTAACGGGACTTATATATGACTTATATAAAAGGCATACTGTTACTACTATTGTTAAAACAATAAAAGCTAAAATTATAAATAATTTCCGATATTTTTTCATTATTACTCCCAAACTTCCTTTTTATTACTTAGTTATTATTTCCATTATTACCTGCAGCTTTAATTTCTTCTTGTAATGATGCTAAAATCGTTTCAATAACTTTCCATTCTTTTTCAGATTCAATTGGTAATAACTCAGGATTATATTCATTTTTAGGGTCAAAAATTGAAGCATAAACTTGAATATTCCCATTTTTATCTTTGGTATTATCTGTATATACTATATAACTTTTTTTAGTTTCATCACTATCAAAAGTAAATAAAACATCACATTTTATTTCCATTCCTTGGTCATTAATTACAGTAAAAGAATTTTTATTTTCATTATTATTCATATTTTTTATCCTTTCTATCTAAATAAGATTGTAAGATGACAACACTGGCTAAATTATCAACAACGGCTTTTCTTTTCTTTCTTGAAATATCATGTTCTATTAAAACATCATTACTAATTTTTGAAGTTAATCTTTCATCTTCAAGTATAACTTCTAAAGAAAACTTTTTTTCAAGTTGCGCTTTAAAGTCTAAAACAATTTTCCCCATTTCGCTTATTGTATTATTCATATTTTTAGGATTACCAAGAATTAGTTTTTGAGGTTTAAATTCGTCAATAATTTTAGTTAATTCTTGAATTAAAAAGTTGTAATCATTATCATGTCTAATTGTTTTATAAGGTGTTGCAATTACTCCATTTGATTTACTAATTCCAAGTGTCTTGGTTCCTAAATCAAGTCCTAAATAAGTCATCTAATTCACTTCCCTCTTATAATATCATTTTTTTTATAATTAAACAATAAAAATTTATATTTCTAAATATTCTTTAACACTTTTAGTAATAGCTTCAACATATTTATCTTGCTCTTCTAATAAAATTTTTAAATTGGTTGAACTATTTAAATAACCAAGTTCTAATAGATAACTTTCTGTTCCATAATTACTATTGTAATATTTATTCCAAGGTTCTTCTTTATTACTATCATCAACATAAGCCCCGCTTACAATTCCACCGGTTTCTCTAATTATATAGTAATAAGTTGAGGAAGTATTTGCTAAAGTATATGGTTCATAACCTTCTTTTAAAGCTTCATGTTGCATATCTAAAATATCATCTTGAGATAGTGTTCTTAAATAAACTCCGGGTGCTATTTTATGAGCTTTATTAGTAGAATAATCAGTACTTGTTAATTCAACTATATTTTTAGATATATTCTCAGCAAATTTAGTATTTGAGTTATTTGCAACATAAACTTCAACACCACCCGAACCAACATTATAATAAGCTGAATTTTGGTGAATTGAAAGTAAAAGTTTAGCATGAACTTCATAAGGAATACTTACTCTGCTTAAATCTCCATAATTTGGAATTTTAGTATCATCTTCCCTTGTTAATTTAACTTTTAAACCAAGGTTTTCTAACGATTTTTTTAAAGTTTTTGAATAAGAAAGATTAATATGACTTTCATAATGCCCATTTTTATTAGCCCCAACATCAATTCCTCCATGACCAGCATCAATTACAACATCATAAATTGTATCAGGAAGACTTTCTTTTTTACAGTCTAACTTTAAATAAGTATTATCTTCATATTTAGAAAAATTAATAGTAATTTTTTTATTTAATTTATTTTTAGTAATGGTATAATATTCTAAATCTTTATAATCATTATCTTTTTCTAAAGTATAATATAGTTCTTGATTATCTTTTTTTTCTTTTAAAAGAAAAATATAAGTTCCCTCTTTAATATCTTCTAGATTAATTCCTTCATTGATTAGTTTATTAGTTTTAAAAGTTGTTTCTTGTTCTTTTTTATCTAAAATTAATTCATATTCTAAAGTCTCATCTAAACTTGCTAAGACTAATGATAAATTATCTACTTTCTTAGTTAATTTTCCTTCTAAATTTAAAAACCTTCCATAAATTGTATGTCTTGAAATACTAGCTTTATCTGAAACATTATTAAAAACTTCTTTTAAGATATCATCTTCTTTACCAAAACTTTCTTTAAATAGTTTACAACCAGTAAAAACTAATAAAATTCCAACAACAACTATTATTTTTTTCATATTTACTCCTTATTGTCTAAAAGTAGTATACTATAATTTTTTTAAAATTGAAAGTTAACTTTTAACAACTTCTTCTAAAATATCTAAAAATTCTTTTGGAGGGGGAACTTGAAATTCTAATATTTTTCCTGTTCTTGGATTTGGAAATTTTATTTTATATGAATGAAGTAATTGACCAAATGAATTATTAGGTATAGTTTTTGAATATAAAGGGTCATTTACAACTTCATGATTAATATATTGCATATGAACTCTAATTTGATGTGTTCTTCCGGTTTCTAATTTACATTCAATTAAAGTATGTTTAGGATAGCGTTTTAAAACTTTAAAATGAGTAATAGCTTTTTTACTATTAAGTGAGGTGACAGTCATTTTCTCTCGATTTTTAGAATCTCTTCCAATTGGCGCATCAATCGTTCCTGTTTCATGGTTAATTACTCCTTTAACAAGTGCTATATAATAACGTTCAACGGTTTTATCTTTAATCATTTTGGCTAATTTATCATGCGTATAATCGTTTTTAGCAACCAACATCAACCCACTGGTATCTTTATCAAGTCGATGAACAATTCCTGGTCTTATTTCATCATTACTTAATGAAAATTTACCTATTAAAGCATTTACTAAAGTATCTTCATAATTACCTGGAGCTGGATGAACTACCATTCCTGATTTTTTATTAATAACTAATAAATCATCATCTTCATATACAATATCAATTTTAATATCACTAGGTTTTAAAGTATTATTCTTTTTAGATTCTTCGTTAATAGTAATAACATCTCCATTTAAAACTTTATAATTATTATTAACCATTTTTTTATTTACTAAAATCTTTTCATCTTTAATTAATTTTTGAATTTTGTTTCTTGAAAATTCGGTTTTTAAACCTAAATATTTATCTATTCTTAATAACTCATTATCATTTACTACGATTTCCATAATAATCCTTTCTAATTATCTCAATTAATATTAAAATAACACTAAAAACAATAAATGTATCGGCTAAATTAAAAATTGGAGCTTGATATGCTAATAAATTAAAATCTAAAAAATCAACTACTTCTTTATAAAAGATACGGTCAATTAAATTTCCAACTATCCCACCTATTAATAAACTATAATAAAAAACTTTATAATTATTTAACTTTTCTTTATTTAAATAATAAATTAAAAGTAAAAGCAAAAAACAAGCTAAAATAATTAAAAATATTTGTTTACCTTTTAAAATACTAAATGCAGCTCCATCATTTAAAACATAAGTTAATCTAAAAAAATTAGGAATTACATCAATACTACTATTAAGTTTAAAATAATTCTTAACTAGTAATTTAGAAATAATATCAATAATTAAAAACATTAAACTTAAAAAAAATATTTTCTTTTTCATATAATCACTTCTTTATCTTATCACAAATTTACAAATTTTTGAATATATGCTAAAATTATCTTTGGAAGTTGGTGTTTTATTTGAAAAAAATAAATTTTAAAAAGTTTTTAACAAGAGAAATTAAAAATAAATTTCTTTATAATATAATTTTTTTAACAATCCCTATATTTTTAATTGAATTAATTTTTAAATTGGTTAGTAATCAAAATATCTTTGATGTTTCTACTTTCAGAATTTTAATTGGAACAATTGCTATTAGTTTAATTATTAGTTATCTAGAATTATTTTTTAAGAATACTACTATCCAAAGAATAAATGTTTTTATAATCGCTCTTCTTTCTTTATATAGTATTTTACAAGTTGGTTTTAATAATTTTATTGGAGTTTATATATCTTTTAATGTAAGTAGTCAAGCGGGAGCGGTTTATAGTTATATCTTTGATTTCTTTAAGAGTTTTTACTGGTATTATTATTTATTATTTATCCCTCTTATTCTTGTTGTTGTTTATTATATTTTAATGAGTAAAAAAATTATTAATTTTACTTTTACGGATGAGGCTTTTAAATTTAAAAATTTTTTTGTTTGTCTTAGTTTCTTTTTAGTTTTTATCTTTTTTTATGATGTTAGTATAACTCTAGATACTTTTCAAAATAAGTTACAAAGTGTTTCTAATAGACAGTTATTTTTAAATCCTACTAATTCTACTTTGGCAATTAAGCAATTTGGTACAACAATGTATGCTATTTTAGATATTAAAAATGTCTTTTTACATAATGAAGCTAATGAAGTAATTGATGATATTCCAATTTATAACCAAGACCCTGATATTAAAACGGATGACACTAAATGGTTAAATTTAATTGAAAATGAAGATGATTTAGTTTTAAATTATTTAAATAAATATTTTATTAATAATAATTATACTGATGAAAATAGTTATACTGGTCTTTTTGAAAATAAAAATTTAATTGTTATTATGATGGAATCTGTAAATGATATTTTTATAAATGAAGAGTTATATCCTAATTTTTATAAATTAGTAAGTGAGGGGTATTATTTTAAAAATAATTATTCACCAAGAAATTCCTGTGCTACTGGTAATAATGAATTAAGTGGAATGATTGGTCTTTATTCGATTTATAATAAATGTACGGCTAATGCTTATAGTAGTAATAAATATCCGGAAAGTATTTTTAATCTTTTTAATAATAAAGGTTATAAAACAACTTCAATGCATGATTATACTGAAAAGTATTATGAAAGACGAGAAATTCATATGAATATGGGAAGTGGTCATTATTATGATGTTGATGATTTAAAACTTTCCTATAATACGGAAAATGAAGAATGGGCAAGCGATGAAGAGTTTATGAAAGAAGTTGTTAAACTTTTAAGTAAGTATGATAATGATGATAAATTCATGACTTGGCTTACAACTGTTACTTCCCATCAACCTTATGGTAAAAGTTTATATGGTGATAAGTATTTATCTTTATTTACTAGTAGTAAATATGATAATTATAATATTAAATTAAAAAGATATATGTCTAAACTTAAAGTTTTAGATAATGGACTTGGAGTTTTATTAGATGGTCTTAAAAAGCAAGGTAAACTTGATGATACGGTAATTGTTTTATATGGTGACCACTATCCTTATGGTCTTTCTAATAATTATTTAAAGGAAGCGCTTCCTTATAGTATTGAGGAAAGGTATGAAAATGAACGAGTTCCGTTTGTTATTTGGTCAAATGATATTGAAGCAACTACTTTTACTAAGTATACATCTTATGTTAATCTTTTACCTACAATTGCTAATTTATTTAATTTAGATTATGATTCAAGATATTATGTTGGAACAGATTTATTTTCAAATGAATATGATAGTTTAGTTGTCTTTGCCGATGGGTCTTGGAAAAATGAATATGCTTTCTATAATGCTGGTAATAGTAAAATAACTTATTATTCGAATAAGGAATATTCGCTTGATGATTTAATTAAAATTAATCAAATGGTTGAAAATAAAATAAAATATAGTAATTTAGCTATTCAGCATAATTACTTTGAATATTTAGATAATGCGCTAAAAAAATGAGTGTACGCTTGTACATTCATTTTATTTTACTAAATTTAGAAATATAAATAGCAACTTGAAAAAGATAATTATTCTATTCTTGTTTCAATTCCATCAATAATATAATCTTCACTTTTATGAGGTTCACTTCGAAGTAAATCAAGATAATCAAGTTGTCTTAAAACTTCATAAACAACAATCGCACAACAGTTAGAAAGATTTAAACTTCGAACATTACTGGTCATTGGAATTCGCATACAATGTTCTAAATCGGTTTTTAAAATACTTCTTGGAATCCCCGTTGATTCTTTGCCAAAAATCAAGTAAATATCCCCTTCTTCATAACTTTTTTTATAATCAAAACTGGTATGGGGTTTTTTACCATATCTAGTAAAGTAATAATAAGTACCTTTATTTTTACTTTTAAATTCTTGAAAATTTTTATAAACTTGATATTCTAATTTATCAATATAATTAACTCCACTTCTTTTAATACTAGCTGAATCTAATTTAAACCCAAGTGGTTCAATTAAATGTAATTTTACTCCAGTTGCAACACAAGTTCGCATAATATTTCCGGTATTAGTTGGAATTTCTGGTTCGTATAAAACTATATTAATCATTTTTGCACCTTCCCTAACTTCATTTATTATATAATTTTTAAAATTAGAAGTAAAGAAAAAGATACTAATTATTTATTTTAGTATCTTCAAACCATACATTTTTATTATAACTTGAATCATCAGTTAAATTTCTAGTAAATTTACAAATATATTTATTATTTACAAATGAACAGTTTCTACCTAAATAACTACCTGCTTCATCTTCTTTTGTATCTTTTCGAATATTTTTGATATTAGTTTTGCTCATTGTATATTGATACATATAATTATTTTCATCTTCCCAGATATCATCATGAATAATATTTATAAAATTATAAACTGAATTATAATAATTAAGAGCTTGTTTATATCTTTCTTTATCGTAATTTAGTAAAAATGGGTCATGTAAATCGATTGGTCGATATTTTAGTTTTAAACTTGGAGATGTAAAACTACAACCATTTAAAACGGCTTTCCAGTTGCCATCATATCCTAATTTATCAATAACTAGTTCTACTTTTCCACCGGTTTCACTCATATCTATATAATACTTACGTCCACCTGTTAATTGGTTATTTTCGGTATTACAACTTTCAGCATTACCAGTTTGCATACTTAAACAAACTTCCGGTAATTCAAGTTTAACTTTATAAGATTCTTGGCAGTAAACATCAGTTGAAACGGTTCTATTTTTTAAACCTGAAATATTTAAAGTTCTACTTTGATTTACCTTGCAAAAATTATTGTTACTTGTATCGGTTACTTTTTTACCATCCATATCTAAATGTTCAACATTATTATCATCATAAACTAATGACACTGTATCTTTTTTAGAAGAATTATAAGTAACATTTAAATTTGCTTTAACTTTTGATAAATTATAACCAGAATTCCATTTATTGATATTTTTAGTTTGTTCTTGATATCTTTCTAAAATATCTCTTAAATTAATTAATATATTTTGATTTGCGTACCACTCCTCGCTTCCTTCTTTATAATAACTTAAATTACTTAAGGCATTTTTATAATCAGTTTCAAATTTGGAAACATCAAATGTATAAGAGCATTCATACTTAGTACTAAGGTTGGCACTTGCTGTAAAACCGGCTCCTGAAGTTTTTAAAAAACTTTTGCTTGCATCATTTATATCATTTATACTAAACGAAACATTATAATTATTTTCAAAACATTTTTTAGTATAATATTTATAATTATCTACCATACAATCTTCATAATTTGAACCACTAAATTTAACATTACCATTGCAAGATGCAACACTTTTGGTATCTGGTGATTGTCCGCTTTTATTCTCAGAACAACTTTTTACTTCTTTAGGGGTATCAGGTGGCGGCATAATTCCAAATATTCCACTAGGAGGAGCTACGAAAGCTGCTGGGGCCCAAATATTTTTTGTTGCATCTAGGTGATAAAAAGTCTGATTAGGATACTGAGAAGTTGCTGCACTTTTAAGTATTCCATAAACAGAATAAGTGGCTAAATTTGGAAAATGATTAGCATTTTTTTCTGGACGAGAACACTCATTTGTTTTCACATCACAAGATTGCTCATAACCTTTTGTTACAACAATTGTAACTTTCATTTCTGTATCTTTTCCACTATTATCAACATAACGATATTCATTTCCAAAGCCATCCACTCTTGAAGAATAAACCACTAAAGGAAATGAAAATGTTTGTTTAGAAGCAGAAGGAGCTAATTTTAGATATAGAACATAACCATTTTTAAAATCTTCACCAACTAAATCTTTTTCATTAAAAGTAAAATTAAAATTAACATTTTCATAACAAGAACTTCTTGATGAAACACACTTATAGTTATTATCTTTATGACATAGAATTCTAGTAATCGTACTATCTGTATTATCATCATTTGCTTTACCTGTATCTTCATCAAGACCTTTTATGCCTTTTATAGGTCCTCCTACAACTTTACCTTTAGCTTCTTGAGGTTTATTAGAACTATCAACTGGAACAGCTATTAAAGTATAGGTGTAATAACTATCAGGAGCATTAGTCGTACAATATTTAGAACTACCACTTCCTAAATATTTATCTTGGTTTGGAGAAAAATTTCCATTACTACCATCATTAACTCCAGCATTTGGAATAGCCCAACCATTGATTGTAATATTTCCATTTGCATCTTTTTTTAATTCTTTAACTTCATAGTTATATTTATATTCTTTATAAAAAGCCAAAACATCATGAGTATCAAAAATAACAAAGACTAATAAAGTATAAAATATTATTTTTTTTAGCATTATAAATCACTATCCTTTTTTCTCTTTTTAAGAATGAATACTATTAAAAAGGCAATAACTATAACTCCACCTAACCCACCTAAAAAATAAAGTCCATAGTCTCCGAAAAACTTAGTTAAACTATTTTCTTCAAGGTTAGTATCTGGTTCTTTTTCATCCTTACCTTTATATTTTTCAAGTTCACTTAAAAATTCTTCATCGGTAATATTATATCTTCCAAATTCACTACAATATTTAAATTCTGGATAGAGATTACATTCTTCTCTTTCAGAATATTTATTCCAATATGGCAATTCCACATTTTTAGTTACTATTACTCTTCCAGAACATAAATTTTTAGTATAAGCAACTAATTCTATTTGAACTAAACTTCCATTTAAAAAATTATTTAAAGTTGGTTTTTCTTTTGTAAAAACTAAACTATTATCATTTTTTAGCCGAACAGTTAATTCATCACTCAAATTATGAGCAGTAACTGAATAATAAGCAGTTTTTACAGTATAAGTATCTTCTTCTAAATACTCTTCTTTTTTATACTCATAAGTAAATGAAACATTATTAGCAAGTTCTCTTAATCTTTGCAGTTCACTACTTGTACATTCATTTAAAGCATAAACATTTTTATAACTTAAAATACATAATAAAAAAGTAAATATCATTAAAAATCTCTTCATTTTAATCTCCTATTTTCTATCTATATAAATTGTAACAATTTTTTTAGTTATTTACAACTATATTTTTAAGTCAATTTTAGTTTTTTTTAGAAAATTTTAAACTTTTTTCAAAAATTACCTAAAAGAAAAAGATACTAATTATTTAAAATTAGCATCTTCAAACCATACTTTTTGATTATCACTTAAATCATCAGTTAAATTTCTAGTAAATTTACAAATATATTTATTATTTACAAATGAACAATCTCTACCTAAATAACTACCTGCTTCATCTTCTTTTGTATCTTTTCGAATATTTTTGATATTAGTTTTGCTCATTGTATATTGATACATATAATTATTTTCATCTTCCCAGATATCATCATGAATAATATTTATAAAATTATAAACTGAATTATAATAATTAAGAGCTTGTTTATATCTTTCTTTATCGTAATTTAGTAAAAATGGGTCATGTAAATCGATTGGTCGATATTTTAGTTTTAAACTTGGAGATGTAAAACTACAACCATTTAAAACGGCTTTCCAGTTGCCATCATATCCTAATTTATCAATAACTAGTTCTACTTTTCCACCGGTTTCACTCATATCTATATAATACTTACGTCCACCTGTTAATTGGTTATTTTCGGTATTACAACTTTCAGCATTACCAGTTTGCATACTTAAACAAACTTCCGGTAATTCAAGTTTAACTTTATAAGATTCTTGGCAGTAAACATCAGTTGAAACGGTTCTATTTTTTAAACCTGAAATATTTAAAGTTCTACTTTGATTTACCTTGCAAAAATTATTGTTACTTGTATCGGTTACTTTTTTACCATCCATATCTAAATGTTCAACATTATTATCATCATAAACTAATGACACTGTATCTTTTTTAGAAGAATTATAAGTAACATTTAAATTTGCTTTAACTTTTGATAAATTATAACCAGAATTCCATTTATTGATATTTTTAGTTTGTTCTTGATATCTTTCTAAAATATCTCTTAAATTAATTAATATATTTTGATTTGCGTACCACTCCTCGCTTCCTTCTTTATAATAACTTAAATTACTTAAGGCATTTTTATAATCAGTTTCAAATTTGGAAACATCAAATGTATAAGAGCATTCATACTTAGTACTAAGGTTGGCACTTGCTGTAAAACCGGCTCCTGAAGTTTTTAAAAAACTTTTGCTTGCATCATTTATATCATTTATACTAAACGAAACATTATAATTATTTTCAAAACATTTTTTAGTATAATATTTATAATTATCTACCATACAATCTTCATAATTTGAACCACTAAATTTAACATTACCATTGCAAGATGCAACACTTTTGGTATCTGGTGATTGTCCGCTTTTATTCTCAGAACAACTTTTTACTTCTTTAGGGGTATCAGGTGGCGGCATAATTCCAAATATTCCACTAGGAGGAGCTACGAAAGCTGCTGGGGCCCAAATATTTTTTGTTGCATCTAGGTGATAAAAAGTCTGATTAGGATACTGAGAAGTTGCTGCACTTTTAAGTATTCCATAAACAGAATAAGTGGCTAAATTTGGAAAATGATTAGCATTTTTTTCTGGACGAGAACACTCATTTGTTTTCACATCACAAGATTGCTCATAACCTTTTGTTACAACAATTGTAACTTTCATTTCTGTATCTTTTCCACTATTATCAACATAACGATATTCATTTCCAAAGCCATCCACTCTTGAAGAATAAACCACTAAAGGAAATGAAAATGTTTGTTTAGAAGCAGAAGGAGCTAATTTTAGATATAGAACATAACCATTTTTAAAATCTTCACCAACTAAATCTTTTTCATTAAAAGTAAAATTAAAATTAACATTTTCATAACAAGAACTTCTTGATGAAACACACTTATAGTTATTATCTTTATGACATAGAATTCTAGTAATCGTACTATCTGTATTATCATCATTTGCTTTACCTGTATCTTCATCAAGACCTTTTATGCCTTTTATAGGTCCTCCTACAACTTTACCTTTAGCTTCTTGAGGTTTATTAGAACTATCAACTGGAACAGCTATTAAAGTATAGGTGTAATAACTATCAGGAGCATTAGTCGTACAATATTTAGAACTACCACTTCCTAAATATTTATCTTGGTTTGGAGAAAAATTTCCATTACTACCATCATTAACTCCAGCATTTGGAATAGCCCAACCATTGATTGTAATATTTCCATTTGCATCTTTTTTTAATTCTTTAACTTCATAGTTATATTTATATTCTTTATAAAAAGCCAAAACATCATGAGTATCAAAAATAACAAAGACTAATAAAGTATAAAATATTATTTTTTTTAGCATTATAAATCACTATCCTTTTTTCTCTTTTTAAGAATGAATACTATTAAAAAGGCAATAACTATAACTCCACCTAACCCACCTAAAAAATAAAGTCCATAGTCTCCGAAAAACTTAGTTAAACTATTTTCTTCAAGGTTAGTATCTGGTTCTTTTTCATCCTTACCTTTATATTTTTCAAGTTCACTTAAAAATTCTTCATCGGTAATATTATATCTTCCAAATTCACTACAATATTTAAATTCTGGATAGAGATTACATTCTTCTCTTTCAGAATATTTATTCCAATATGGCAATTCCACATTTTTAGTTACTATTACTCTTCCAGAACATAAATTTTTAGTATAAGCAACTAATTCTATTTGAACTAAACTTCCATTTAAAAAATTATTTAAAGTTGGTTTTTCTTTTGTAAAAACTAAACTATTATCATTTTTTAGCCGAACAGTTAATTCATCACTCAAATTATGAGCAGTAACTGAATAATAAGCAGTTTTTACAGTATAAGTATCTTCTTCTAAATACTCTTCTTTTTTATACTCATAAGTAAATGAAACATTATTAGCAAGTTCTCTTAATCTTTGCAGTTCACTACTTGTACATTCATTTAAAGCATAAACATTTTTATAACTTAAAATACATAATAAAAAAGTAAATATCATTAAAAATCTCTTCATTTCAACTCCTATATTATATCTATATAAATAGTAACAAACTTTTTAGTTATTTACAACTAAATTTTTATATGTTATTATATTTTTTGAGGTGTTTATGAAAAAATTATTAGTAATTCTTGGTGTTTTAATTTTAAGTTCTGCATGTGCAAATAATAATTTAAAAAGTATAAACTTAAAAACTTTAAATGATAAATTAGATAACAAAGAAACTTTTGTTTTATATTTAACTGATGAAAGTGAAGAAGGAAATGTTTTAAAAACTACTTTAAATAATCTTAAAAGCAATAACGATTTTCAAGTCTTTACTTTAAATACTGATAAGTTAAATAAAGATGATTCAAAAGCTTTAAAAGAAAAATTTACTTTTGAAAATACTAATATTATTATTTTTATAAAAAATGGTCAAGAAAATACTGTTATCTCAAGAATTGATGATCCATACATAAGTGAAAATAATTTAAAAGAAGAATTAAAAAACCAAGAATATATAAAATAGAGAAGTCACAGGACTTCTTTTTTTACAAAAAAAATCTAGTAAAATTTACTAGAACTTTTTTAAACACTCATTAAATCTTTAGTCTTAGAATCTAAAATTTCATCAATATTTTTATTATATTTAGAAACTAAATTTTGAATTTCTTCTTCGCCTCTTTTTAAAACATCTTCTGATAATGAAGCCTCTTTTAATAATTCCATTGCATCTCTTCTTTGATTTCTAATTGCAACTTTTCCTTCTTCACAAGTTGCCTTCGCTTGTTTAACTAATTCTTTTCTTCTTTCTTCCGTTAATTGAGGAATTATAATTCGAATCGTCTCTCCATCATTATTTGGAGTAAGTCCTAAATCAGCCTCAAAAATAGCTTTTTCAATACTTGCTAAACTTGATTTATCAAAAGGTTTAATTAATAATTGTCTAGCTTCTGGAACAGATATGGTTACTAAACTTTTAAGCGGAGTTAAACTACCATAATAATTTACCATAACCGTATCTAAAACACTAGGATTAGCTCGACCAGCACTTATTTTTTTTAAACGTCCTTCTAAACTTTCAATTGAAGTTTTTAATTCATTTTCAAATTCTTTAATTATTTCTTCTTCCATAAAATTCCTTTCTAAACTTATTGTAGCTTTTTTTATTTAAAATAGCAAGGTTTTGTAATTATAATTAGATTAAATTTTTACGAATAAACGTTTTTACATCTTTATCAAGATAAACTCCAATTTTTCCATTTAAAACAATCTTAATAAAACCAAGTCCATATATTACTAAATCTTCATGAAACTTTATATCATAAGAATTATAACTTAAGTCCTTTAAATTATCATGAGAAGAATTAATTTTTTTTACGGGAATTTTATTTGGAATATAAAGAGTAAAACTATTTCTATCGCCTTCTAAATAATCAATTCTTAAAAAGTCTCCTATAATTAAACTTTGCGAAGCACTTATTTGATAAGTTTTAGGTTTTATTTCTTTTCTGGTATTTAAAATCTTATAATACTTACTATCCAAATGATATATAATATTATATTCATCTACAACCCCGGGAGTATCAATTAAAGTTAAATTCTTATTAAGTTCTATTTTAATTTTATTTAAAGTTGTCTCAGGAACATTAGAAGTTGTTAAAATAGGAATATTAGTAGAATAATTACCAATCATTTTATTAATTAAACTACTCTTTCCAGCATTTGTTTCTCCAACTAAGTAAACATCATTACTTTTCTTATATTTAAGAATTTTTTTATAAAGTAAATCTATATTATAATTATTTAAAGTACTAATTATTAAAATATCTAAAAAATTATAATCTTCTTTTAAATAATTAATAATTTTTTCATCTTTAACACTTTTTGGTAAAACATCTCTTTTATTTAAAACTAAAATAATATCATTAGTTAAATATTCTTTTATATCTTCTAAATTTTCTCTTATATTTAAAATATCAACGATATATAAAACTAAATCTTTACTTCTTGATACACTTTTTAATATATTTATATAATCCTCTTTATTTCCAGAAATTGTATTTACTTCCCCATAATTTTTAACTTTAAAACATCGCATGCAATAATCATTAAGAATATTTGGGGTATAACCTATTTTTAAAATATTATCATTTTGTAAAACGACCCCACAGCCAAGACACTTTTTCTTCTTATTCATAATATACTCCTTTGGTAATTTTATTCTTTTTATTAATTACTTTTTCAAGTTTTCGATTTAAACTAGTTATTTTAAAATCTTCATTTAAAATTGGGTCAACTAAAATTGTCATTAAACCTTTTCGATTTCCAAGAAAAATATCAGTTAGTACTTGGTCCCCAATTATAACCATTTCTTGATAATCAATTTTATATTTTCGTTTTATTTTTTTTAAGATTCGAAGAGTTGGTTTTAAAGATAAAGAAAAATAATTGCAGTCTACATTACTTAAAAATTTTTGAACTCTTTTATTAGAACTATTACTAGCAACTAAAACTATAAAATCTTTTTTTAAAGACTTTAAGAAATTAGCTGATTTTAAAGAACAAGTTTTTTCTTTAATACTTCCAATTGTATTATCTAAATCAAAAATTAGTAATTTATAACCTAATTTTTTTAAATTGGGATAATTAATTGTATAAATATCTTTTTGATACATTTTAGGAATAAAAATTTTCATATTGTACCTCTTATCAAATATTGGTATTTTCATTTAAATATTGTTTTAATTCTAAAGCCACATTTTCTGGTAAAATTTGACTTAATTCTTCAACACTGGCTTCTTTTATTTTTTTAAGAGACGAAAACTTTTTTAATAATTCTAATCGTCTTCTATCACCAATTCCAGGAACCATCTCTAAAAGACTAGCAAGGGTGCCTTTATTTTTTATTTGGCGATGATAAGTTATAGCAAAGCGATGAACTTCTTCTTGAATTTTCGATAAAAACAAAAATAAATGGCCATGGGGGTCTAATTCTATTTCTTTTAAATCTTTTGTAATAATAACACTAGTTCTATGCTTATCATCTTTTTTTAAACCTATTACTTCTATCTTTAAATTTAATTCATTTAAAACTTCATTAGCAACATTTACTTGAGTTTCTCCTCCATCAACAATTATTAAATCTGGATGACGCAAATCTTCCATTAAAATTTTATAATAACGTCTATATAAAACTTCTTTCATGGCTGTTAAATCATCTTTTACTGAGGTTGCTATTTTATACTTTCGATAGTCATTTTTTTGTTCTAAAAAGTTTTCAAAAACAACCATTCCTCCAACATAATAAGTTCCAAATAAATGGGAATTATCAAAAGCTTCAATTCGGTTTGCTTTTTTAATATTTAAAATCGCTGCTAATTCATTGGTTGCTTCCGTTCGAATTTTTTCATCTTGATTTAAAATTTTGATTTCTTCTTCTAAAGCAATCTTAGCATTTTCTTTTGCTAAATCTAATAATTTTTTCATATCGCCTTTTTGGGGAGTTCGAACTTTAACTTGTAAATAATTACTTAAAATTTCTTTATCTAAATTATCAGGAACTAAAATTTCTTTTGGAAGTAATTCTTTTTCATAAAATCTTACAATATATTCAAGCATTGCTTCTTCTTCATTTTCAAGAATATTGATAATTTTTTTAGCTCGTCCAAAAAGAGTTCCTGACCTAATAAAAAAAACTTGAATTGATAAATAATTTTCTAAAACATAATAATTAAATAAATCAAGATTAATATCTTTATTTAAAACAATCGTTTGATTTTTTAAAGTAATATTAATATCTTCAATCATTTGTTTATATTCTAAAGCCTTTTCAAAATTCATTTTTGTACTAGCCGCAAGCATTTCACTTTTTAATTTATTTAAAATAAAACTAGCATCTCCTCCTAAAAAGGCGGTTATTTCTTGACGCATAGTATTAAGTTTTTCTTGGTCTACTTCATTTTTACAATATCCAAGACACTCTCCTAAATGATAATAAAGGCAATAATCTTTTTTTAATTTTTCACATTTTCGTAACGGATAAATCCGATTTAACATTTCAACGGTTCGTCTTGCACTTCCAACGTTTGGAAATGGCCCATATAAATTATTTTTATTTTTTTTAGTTTTAGTATTACGAACAACTCTTAAAATTGGATATTTATCTTTGGTAAATTCAATATAAGGATAACTTTTATCATCTTTTAATAAAATATTATATTTAGGGTCATATTTTTTAATTAAAGTTATTTCTAAAATTAAACTTTCAAGTTCACTTCCGGTTACAATATATTCAAAATCAGCAATTTCAGAAACTAATTTTTTAGTTTTGCCAGTTACTCTTGATGTGAAGTAACTTTTTAATCGCCGTTTTAAATTTTTAGCTTTTCCAACATAAATAATATTTCCATCTTTATCTTTCATTTGATAACTACCAGGTAACTCTGGAACTAAGGCTAATTTTTCTTTAAACATATTTATCACCTTAAATAGTATTAATTATTAATAATATCAAAGACTTCAAGAGCTGCTTCATAACTTTTTCCATCTTCATTTATTACAATATGAGGATAAATATCCTTATTGGCCATTTCAACTTCAGCTGTTTTTAACCGTTTTTTGATATTTTCTTCAGTTTCGGTTCCTCTTGCTCGAAGCCGTTGTTCTAAAATTTCTAAACTTGGAGGAGCAACAAAAATACCAACCGCATTAGGATAATTTTTTAAAACTTGTTTGTAACCATTAATATCAATTTCTAATATTACATCATATCCTTCATTAAGATATTTAAAAACATGACTTTTTAGAGTTCCATAATATTTACCAGTTCCGTATTTATTATATTCTAAAAATTCTCCTTGCTTAATTTTTTCTAAAAAAGTGGCTTCGTCTAGAAAATAATAACTAACACTAGGTGTTTCGCCTTCTCTTTTAAGTCTAGTTGTTGCTGAAATAGATAAATGAACTTTTTTGGAATTTTCTTGATAAATTTTTAATAATTCTTGAACTACAGTTCCTTTTCCAGCCCCACTTGGACCAGACATAACAATTAATTTTCCCATTTTAACCTCTTATATTAAGTTTTAGAATAGTACAACCTGGATTAAAAAAATCTCGTTTATATGATAAAACTCGTTTATCATGTTTTAAATGTTCATGTAAAGCTTTTCTAATAATATCTTGTCCTATTCCGTGAATTACACATATATATTCATTTTTAAGTGTAATATTATCATTTATAAATTCATCTGTCAAGATAATAGCACTTTCTTTATATTCCCCATGTAAATCAATAGTTGGCATATTACTATTTAGCATATTTTAAGACTTCCTCAAGAGGGGGAATTGAATATCTTCCACCAATTTTTAAAACTGATAAAGCTGAAGTTACATTGGCAAGATACATCGCTTTTTCTAAAGGATAATTATGAATTAAAAAATATAACAAAGCTCCATGATAAATATCTCCAGCCCCAGTTGAGTCAAGGGCTTTAACCTCTAAACTTGGAATTAATTTATAACAATCAGCAATTTTTACAAAGGAACCATATTTTTCTAAAGTAATAATAATCTTTGCTTTAAAATCTTTTTGTAATTTATCATAAACTGCTTTAATTGTTTCTTGATTGTTATAGTCAAGAGGTAATTTGGTATAATCTCTGGCAAAATCATTAGAACAAACTAAATAGTCAACCTGTTTAGCAAGCGAAATCGTACTTTCATTACACCTTCCAGCGTCAAGCATTGATAAAGCCTTGGGTTTTTCTAGTAAGACTTTTTTGGATAATTCTTCTTCATCTCCATCAACTAAAATATAATCAAAATCTTCTTCTATTTTATTTAGTTTCTTGAATTTTAAAGATTTTTCTTTATAAGTTAAAATCGTTCTAGTACCATTTTCTTGATTAGCAATTATATAACTTAAAGTAGTCTTATCAGTTGGACTTATTTCAAGATAATCCGTTTTAACTCCAACCTTCAGAAATTCTTCTTTAATTTTTTTACCATATAAATCATTACCAACAACTCCAGCAAAACTAACATCTTCACCCCAATAAGCTAAAAGATAAGCTGCCGTTGCTGCTGGTCCTCCCCCACATTCAACCGTCTTTTTACTATATCTTTGTTTTTTATTTTCAAGAGGATAAGAATCAACTGGTAACGTAATATCATAGGCCGCATGACCAAGACAAAGTATCTTCATTTTTAATTCTCCTTTTCTAAAATTATTGTAACTGGACCATCATTTATTAAAGAAACTTCCATATCGGCTCCAAAAACGCCAGTTTCAACTTCAACCTGCTCTCTTAATTTTTGATTAAATAAATCATATAATTTTTTAGCCTCTTCACCATTTAAAGCTTTACTATAACTTGGCCGATTTCCCTTTTTAGTATCAGCATATAAAGTAAACTGAGAAATTGATAAAATCTGCCCTTTAGTATCTAAAATACTTTTATTCATAACTTTATTTTCATCATCCATAATTCGTAAATTACAAATTTTTTTAACCATATAATTAATAGTATTTAAATCATCACCTTCAGTAAAAGATACTAATAACATAAAACCATTTGCAATTTTACCAACTATTCTTTTATCTACTTTAACAAAAGAAGATTTTACTCTTTGAACAATAACTTTCATTTTATCACTCTTTCTACATCAAGAACATAATTTAATTTTAAAAGATTTTTAAAAATAGTTTCTAAATCAAGAGTTGAGTTTAAATACAACGATACTTCATAATTATATTTAAGATTTAAAATCCTACTTTTAACATTATCAATTACATAACCACTACTTGTTAATTTATTAATTATATCACCTAAATTACTAGTACTACTATTAGTATAAATCCGAATTTTCGTTAAATATTTATTTTTTATATCTTTCTGCCAAGAAACATCAACTAATCTTTCTAAATTAATTACATTTGAACATTCTTTTCTATGAATAGTAATGCCATTATTTTTAGTAATAAAGCCAGTTATAGCATCTCCTGGTAAAGGATTACAACATGAAGCAATATTTACTTTAATATCTGAAGTTCCAGAAACACAAATATCAGCATTATTTTTTAAAATAACTTTATTTTTAGAAACTTCTATTTTTTCATTTGGATAAATTACTTCTACTAAACTTTTACAAGAAAATTTACTATTTCCAAGTCCAAAATAAAGTTCATTTTTATCTTTACATTTAAATTCTTTTAAAAGTTTTTTTAAATTTTCTTCTTCTAAAAATTTATTTTTAGGAATATGTTTTTTTCTTAAATAAGAATCAAGTGAGGTTTCTCCATATTTTATTATTTCGTCTTTTCTTTCTTTTCCAAAATAAGATTTTATTTTATTTTTAGTTTGATTTAATTTAGCAATTTTTAACCATGAAAGTTTAGGAGTTGAGGTTTTACTAGTAATAATTTTTACAACATCGTTATCTTCTAAAACGTAATTTAAAGGAACGATTTTATTATTAACAATAGCACCTACCATCTCATCGCCAACTTTAGTATGCACTTTATAAGCAAAATCAATTGGGGTTGCCCCATATGGAAGTTCAAAAACATCTCCTTTGGGCGTAAAAACGTAAATATTGCCATGCATTTTGGTATCTTGCATTTCTAAATAGATATTATTAGTATCAACTTTATTTTGATAATTATCAATAATCGTTTTAAAAAACTCTAATTTTTTATCGGTTGACGATAAATTATCTGCTTTCCGATTTTCTTTATAAGACCAATGAGAAGCAAGACCATTTTCCGCAACTTCATTCATTAAAAAGGTTCGAATTTGAATTTCAAATAACGTATTTGAAACGCCAAAAACCGTTGTATGTAATGAGCGATAACCATTACTTTTAGGCATAGCAATAAAATCTTTAAATCGTTTAGGAATTGGTCGAAATTTAGAATGAATTAATCCTAAAACTAAATAACAAGTAGCTTCATCTAAAACCATTATTCGAATTGCAAATAAATCATAAATATCATTAAACTTACGTCCTTTATCAAGTTTATTATAAATACTATAAATACTTTTACTTCGGCCTTTAATTTCATAATTTATATTATGACTATCAAGAATAGCTTTAACTTCAATAGTCATTTTATTAATTAAGTTATCTCTTTCTTTTTTAGTACTATTTAATTTTTCAACAATATCTCGATAAACATCTGGTTTTAAAACTTTTAAGGATAAATCTTCAAGTTCACTTTTTAATTTATAAATTCCTAAATGATGGGCAATTGGAGCAACTATTTCTAAGGATTCTTTAGCAATTCGTTTGGCATCTTCGCGTTTTTTAGTTTTTATGTTGCGCATTAAAGTTACTCTACTAGCTAAATTTATCATGATAACTCTAACATCTTCCGTCATTCCAACAATTATTTTTTTATAATATTCAATTAAATATTCATTTTCGGTTGAATAAATAATTTTATCTAATTTATAAGCTCCATTTACAATTCTAATAACTTCGTCTTTAAAATGTTTAGCTAATTCTTTATCGGATACTTTATTATAAGTCAATAGTTTATATAAAAAACTTGCTGCAATTGTTTCTATATCTGCATATACACTTGTTAAAATAATAGCAGTTTCAAAAATTTCTTCTAATTCTTCTTGTAGATAATTAGAAGCAAAAGCATAGGCTTCTTCTACTAAAACAGGGTCTACATTTTTTATATATTTTTTTATTTCTTTAATTAAGTTATCTAAATTATTTTTATCTTTTTCCATAACTCACCTTTTGTAATTTTATTATAGCACGTCTAATTTAAGTTTAAAAGAAAAAAAGATTAAAGCTTTTTACATTTTAATTTTCTTTTTAGCTTTTAAATCTTTACAATCATCTTCGAAAATAAAGATTGAAAATAAATCATTTGTTAGATTAGAATTTCTAAATAAAACATCAAAAATATCTTCTTTAAAAGGAATAATCTTTCTTACAAGATTTCTTATATAAGAAAATTCCATAAGTCCTAATTCATGTTTTAAAATAGCTGTTTTAATACTTATATCATGATTACTTATATATTTCTTACCATTTGGATATTCTTCTTCCATTGTAACTTTATTATTATCATTAAGTAAAAAATCTAATCTAGAACCTTTTATATTCTCTAATTTATCATTAAACTTTGCAATACTATAAGCATAATGATTTAAATAATCTAAATTACCTTCAATTAAAATTCTTTCTAAAATATTATTTTTACCATTAGAAATTAAAGTTTTTAAATATAATTTTTCAGAATTTAAAGTAAAATAAATACCTTTTACTAAAGTTTTAATACCTTTTATAACTAACTTAATATTCTTATTAAAATCAAGTTCTACTATATAATAACCATTATTTTGAGCCTTAACTAAAAACTTATAAGTATTACTTAAATTGCTTATTAATCTTTTATTATCATATTTAATTTCCTCTGTTTCAAAATACATATGATAATAATAACTATTATCTTTAGAAATCTTTTTAATAAAACCAATTACTTTATCTTCTTGATTAATAATTTCATAAGTTAAATTAGAACTTTTTACAATTTTAAAATTAAATAAATCTAATAATTTTTGTTCATAAACCATTCCTAAACCCTCCGTTTCCAATAATTTATCATAAAAATTAAAAAATTAATACCTTTTTTAATGAAAATACAATGTTTCAGTATTTATTTTTATCATAAATTAAAATGAATATAAAAATATTAAAAGGAGGTTTATGGAAAATATATCCTTAGGACAAATTGCAGCGATAATTACCTTTTTAGGGGTTTTTATCAGTGGAATAACAGCTTTAATTACCTTTTCAAAATCATTTATTAAAAAAATTTTAAAACCTCTTGAAGTAAAAATTGAACATATGGAAAATATTTCTAAAGATGGTCGTGATAATATTGAACTTGAATTAATAAAAATTATTTTAGTAAATTTTATTAATGATACTGAACAAGGTGTTTATAAAACTGATATTCAAAAAAAGAATGCTTATGAATTATATGACCGTTATAAAACTTTAGGAGGAAACTCTTATATTCATGATTGTTGGGAAAAATTAATTAAAGAAGGAAAAATTTAAGTCTAAATAATTGCAGAAATTAAATTCCTATGTTATACTTAAGAAGTTTTGGAGGGGTTTTATGTTTAATTTTTATAGTAATTTAGAAATAATTTTAATAAATATTCTTATAACAATTATAATTATCTTTATCTATGATTTAATTAAAAAACGAGGAAAACTAGAACTTCATATATTAAAAATGCGAGTTAATTTTCTAAATAAAAATGATTGGGTCGATTCCAAAAATTCTTTAGAAGAAACTACTAAACTAGTAGAATTAGATTTTATACTTCAAGTTTGTAATAATAAAAATAGTTATAATAATATTTATAATTTAACAGTTTGTAAAAAATTAAAAAAGAAATATTATCTAACTTTTAACCCAGCTCTTAATTTAAGCGATACTATGAAAAGTATTTCAGGAACTACTTCCTATCAAAAACTAAAATTTATTAATTTACATCCTTTTGAAATTCAAGAATTTCATCTTAAAATTAAACTAACTAAAGAAGAATTTGAAAATATAAAAAAAGTACCTCTTTATTTATGCTATAAAAATAAACACAAAAGATATAAATTAAAACTTAATAAATATTTAAAAACCAAAACTCAAAAATAAGTTTCATACTTATTTTTTTATTTTAACTTTATTCGACAATTTTAGAGATTAAAAAAATATACACTTAATTTGGTGATAAAAATGAAACTATACCTTGACTTAATTTTTCTAATCAATATATGGTTTGATTTTCTATTACTTTTAAGCGTTACTATCCTTTTAAAAAGAAATATTAAGTTTAAAAGAATTATTTTAGGTGCATTAGTAGGTGGTTTAACTATTTTTATTCTTTTCTTTAAGTTAAATAATTTAGAACTTTTTCTTTTTAAAATATTAGTTAGTATTTTAATGATTATAGTAACTTTTTCTTATAAAAATTTAAAATATACTTTAACTAATTTAGGATATTTTTATTTAACTAGTATTATTTTAGGAGGTGGTATGTATTTATTAAGTGATAGTTTTTCATATAGTAGTAATGGTCTTCTTTTATTTAGTAATGGAATGTCTTTAAATTATATTGTTTTAGTAATTATAAGCCCACTTATTATTATTTTTTATCTTAAAGAAACTCGAAAATTAAAAAATGATATTAGTAATTATCATAAAGTAGATATCGTTTATAAAAAGAAAATTTATCATTTAAATGGTTATTTAGATACTGGTAATAATTTATTTGACCCTTATAAAAAGCGAGCGGTTATTTTAGTTAATTTAGATTTTAATTTGGATAATGAAAAGATTATTTATACCCCATATTTAGCTTTAAATCATGAAGGAGTTGTTAAGTGTTTAAAACCAGATAAAATTTTGGTTGATAAAATGGAATTTAAAAATTATTTGATAGGTTTTGCAAATGATGAATTTAAAATTGATGGAGTTAATTGTATTTTACATAATAATATGAAAGGATATTTAAAATGATTGGAATACTTAATTTAGTTGGTTTAATTAGTGCTTTTTTAGAAAAAAAAGGAAGTCTATTTTATGTTGGAGCAACTGATAAACTTCCCCCTCCTCTTTCAAAGGAAGAAGAAGAGTATTATTTAGTAATGGCAAGTGATGGAGATATGTTTGCAAGAGATAAATTAATTGAACATAATTTAAGATTAGTTGTCTTTTTAGCTAAAAAATATGAAAATACAGGGGTTGATTTAGAGGATTTAGTAAGTATTGGAACAATTGGGTTAATGAAGGGAATTAAAACTTTTAGTATGGATAAAAATATAAAACTAGCAACTTATGCTTCTCGTTGCATTGATAATGAAATTTTAATGTTTTTAAGGAAAAATAAAAAAATTAAAACAGAAATTAGCTTTGATGAGAGTTTAAGTTTTGATGCGGATGGTAATGAACTTCATTTAGAAGATGTTTTAGGAACTGATGCTAATATTGTAACTAAACCTTTAGAAGATGAATTAAATCGAACTTTAATGCTTGAGGAAATTAATAAATTACCTAAAAGAGAAAAGGAAATTATTATCATGCGTTATGGATTAAATGGTAAAAAGGAAAAGACTCAAAAAGAGGTTGCAGAAATTTTAGGAATTAGTCAATCATACATTTCTCGAATTGAAAAAAAAGTTATAAAACATTTAAAAAGCATTGTTAAATGTTGACAAGGCTTTTTTTTAATATTATTATATTATTTGGGTGGTTTTATGAATGATAAAGATAAATTAATTTTTTTAACTAGAAATAGATTAATGTACTACCCAATTGAAAAAGTTATTAATTTAGCTTTAAATAGGAATATTATTATTTCTAATTTAGCAATTGAAGAGTTAATTAAAAGAAATCCTACTGATTTTGACTTTGACTTAAATACTTTAAGTATGATTATTAAAAAAATGTCAATTGAACAAATTTATGCTCTTGGTAGTTCAAAATCTTCAACTCCTCTTGCTAATATTGCTCATCAGGAATTAGAAAAAATTCTTACCTTTTATGAAAATAATATTGATTTTTATAGGAAATGTAATGAAGGTAATGAAAATAATTTTAAATTAATCAAAAATATTTAAAATTGCCGATATAGTTTAGTGGTAAAACAGGCCCTTGGTAAGGGTCAGCGGACAGTTCAATTCTGTCTTTCGGCACCAGATTGATACCAAACTCGGAAAATTCGAGTAAAAATAGAGATAGTGTAAAAATGTTTCGGAATTCTTAATTATAAGCTAAATTATTCAAAATATTAGAAATAGGATTACAACTGCT
>CANQMV010000004.1 GCA_947625085.1 uncultured Bacilli bacterium | reverse complement strand
ACTATACCCCCCCCATGGTTGACAATTTGTCAACTTCTTTTTTGTTATAATTTTTATGATTACCTAACTCATTTAACATATTATCAAGACTCCTATCTTGATTTAATAATACAATATTTTTACTTTCTTTTCAAGTTTTTATTTTATATTTTTGTATCAATTTTTAACTTGCAAGAACAAGACGAGTTGCACCAGAAGAAACAGTACCACTACTCCGGTAGAATCCAAACTGACCACTGAGTAATCCATTATAATTTGCACCGCCACGAGTAAACCACGGATTTGCAATATCAATAAAATCCGAATAATCAGCATACCAAGAATTATGATATTGAGAACTACTATCATAATATAGATAAAATGGTCCCATCTCTCCGGTTGCATCTCCAAAGATTCTTTTACTATATGATGACATAGTTGAATTTTCATATTTATCCAAATAAGCAGCATATTTTGTTAATTCATCAGATGCAAAACCACTGCAATCTCCTCTCAATATGCCATTTGCATCTGCAGCACAATTATTTCCTAAATTTCTATAAGCAGCCATATATTCACTTGAACCTCCACTCATATCATAGACTCCTGTAATATTTCCTGTTGTTGATGCAAGATACCCGGTTGGAGTATTATATGGCAAAGTTTCTTTTTCTGTATTTCCACTTGTTCCAGGATAATTACTTTGATCAGTTCCAACTACTGCTGAGTATCCTGTTTTATATTGATTATTATTATTTATATTTACTTCTTTTCCTATTCCATATAAGGAATGTGATAAATAAGCAACGGCTCCCCATTCGATGTTTTTCATCATATGACTATCTAACTCTCGTTCATATTCATATGCACTTTTAAAGAAGTTTGAAACTGTTGAATTTTGCCATGAATAAACATTGGGTTTTACTATTATTTTATCACTTTCTACTTTATCAACTCGAGCTTTAGTAGGTGACCATGATGTTGTATCTTCAATTGGCTTTCCAGAATCCCCTTGATTATAACCAGTTTCAAATTTACCAACCCAAATTCCATTTAATTCTTTTCCATTCAAAGTAAAGGCTGGATGGGTTAGCCACTCTCCATTTTCTTTATTTTCTGATTTAGGTGTTTTATTATCTTCAAATTCTATTTCTATTAGTCTCGTATTTCCAAACAGCATTCTATATGAAGTTAAAGAATTTGCATCATCAGTTATTTTACTTTTATCATAAACTCCATCTGCTTGATTGGCATTCCATAATTTATATCTATATCTTGGTATCCAAACAAAATAACTTTCAATATCACTTTCTTTTATTTCACTTCCAACTTTATACTTTAAACTTGGATTATCTACTAAGATTACTGCATTAGCCCACTCTTTCTTTTGATAGTTATACCATTCTTTTTTTGTATTAGCATAAGTTACTTTTCCCTTTTTATCAATTGTTACAGGGATTAACTTACCTGAAAGAACTGGGTCTGCTCCTTTTAAAGTTGCATCTTTATAGTTTTCTTCGTTAGCATTTACTTCTTGCTTACTTATAATTGCCTTTTCAATTTCTTTTTGAAAATTAATTCCTTTAGTTACCTTTACATAAATAATACTTAAAAGACTTAGAATAATTAAAGATATTATTACTTTTTTAGTTTTCATCAATTACCTCACTTATTATCTATATTTTTATAATAACACATTTGCCCCCGTTTAACAATATTTATATATTTAAAAACACATAAAAGCCTAGTATCATTCTACTAGTTTTATGTGTCTTATTTTGTCTAATTTTAAAATATAGTTATCCTTTAAATTAAGTACTATACCCCCCCCATGGTTGACAATTTGTCAACTTCTTTTTCTTGATAATTTTTATAATTATTTAATATATTTCCCATAGCAAATCTCCTATTCTTATATTAAGAATACAATATTTTTAGTTTCTTTGCAAGTCTTATTTGACAGTTAATTCCAATCGCAAACGTTGGTCATCAATCCGCTTAAATTCATATTTAGTTGTATTTATATTTTTAAAATCCGTATAAGCAATATCTATTAATTCGCCATAATAAGTTTTAGAATTAGAAGTTGTTTTTATATAAATAGCATAATTTCCTTTTTCAACTTGACTTAAATCTATAGTCTTTTTAAACCAAGCTCTAGTTTTATCCTTATTATCAGGAACTGCTAAAGTAACTTGATAAGGTCCATTATCAATATAACCTAAATCAAATGTATAACGTTTGAAAGTCTCAGTATTTTCAAGAATTAATGACCTTGAAACATTATCATTTTTAGAATAAGAAACCGATACACTATGACTAGTTCCATCAATTGTTAATTTATTACCATCCAATTTTAATTCATTAAAGAAATTATACATTGGATCAAGAGAAGTAGGTTCTTCATAACTTAATAATCCATCACTTCTTATTGCAACAACAATTGGGCTTCCATGATAACTATAATCAATATCAAATGAATAACCTCGTTCACCCTGAACTCTTCTTGGCATTTCTTGATATGCTATATTAGTAAAGTAATCTTCAGCATAATAGCCTTCTGTTTTATTGTAAGTTCTAACTTTTATACGATAATTTCCATCAGGAATATTTTTTAGGGAAATATCACCTTTAAACCAACCATCACTATAATCATAAACTTTATTATCTAAGGTATTAGTTACTTCATATGGATAATCATTATAATCTTCCATTTTAAAAGTATAAGTTTTTAAAGTTTTTTCATTTTCAAAAATTAATTCATGCTCTAAATTAGTATTATTCATACCTTGAACCGCTAAGAAGCCTTTAAATTGGAAAGTATCATTTTTTATTTCTTTAATAATTTCATATATAAATAGACTCTTACCTAAAGCATAATTTTTAACAGTAATTTGGATTGATTTAGTTGTTGTTTGATTACTTGAATCTGTAACTTGATAAGTAACTAAATAAGCGCCAACAACATCTTTATTAACATTATTTTCAATTACTTTAATTTTACTTGTAATATTACCATCTTCAGCATCATAAGCTGTTACATCTTTTAATGGGTCAAAGGTATCACCTACAAAAATTGTTCTATTTGAAGCTGTAATAACTGGAGCTTGATTTAATTTAGAAGTTGTATAAGATAAACTTCCTTTACTACTTGAAATATTAGTATTTATCCAAGCATAAGTATTATCAAGTCCGTAGAATATCTTTAACCATAAATCACTTTGATAAGTCATCTTATCAACAATAACTGAATAAGTATCAGTATAAATCTTTCCAGTTTCACTTCCACCTGGAGTTTTATAAACTGGTAAAGTATCTCCTTCTTTAGTTAGATTTACTCGTAATATATCTTTATCATTAAGAGTTAAATCATCGGCCTTAACCCAACCTCTTTGATTTTTGCTATAATCAGTTGTAATTAAATAAGCAACTACTTTTTTATTTTCATCAAGAGCTGCCATGAATACGGTTGCTAAATGACCTTGTTTGGCAACTTTATTACTAGAAACATTTAAAGTTGCCGTATCATAAACCGTAGTATCTTTATTGATTAAGCCTGATTTTGGCGTATATAAAGAGGCACTTGCATATTCTTGATAAGTAAAGGTTGGTTTTATCACATTTGCATCATTATTACTATTATATTTTCCATTTTGAGTTTGATTAATCTTCGTAATATCACTTGCTAAAACATAAACATAAGAATTCCAATTATAATAATTACTATTACTACAACCAAGAATAGAAGTTCTACTGCTATTTAAATTAGCATCTGATACAATTTTATACCATAAAGTATCACCATTTTTAACTTCTTCTAAAATAATAACCGGAATTTCTGAAGTTTTAAACTGATATGGTATACTACTCGTTTGATTTGGCTCAGTTCTAGCACTTACATTCGCTTTATTAATAATTCCTAACTGATAATAATTATAATCCAAGAAACCATTTTGAGAATCAAATTGATAATAATAATTAGTTGCCTTTTCACCCCAGAATGGGTCACTTGCATATTTTACATTCATACCACTTAATTTACTTCCAAAGTGAGAGCCATAGTAACGATAATCATTTGGATTAGCATAACCACAGTTTATATAATTATTAGCATGAGCTAAAATACTATAATAAGGACTTAAATAACCACTTGCTGATGCAAAAGGTGAAGAATCATAAGCACTGTGACCAAATAAATTATTTTTACTAATTGCAATTGCACTTTGACCACTTGCTGATTCATTTGTTGCAAGTGACATCATCATAATAGCATAAGCTCCATATAAAGATTCACTTGATTTAAAATAAGTACCAGTTTGATACATATTGGAATATTTATTAACTAATTTTTTTCCATAAATAGTACCAATAAAACCTTTAGTATTTTTTAAATAAGCATCTATATCATCACTTGAATAATTACTTCTTGCTCTATGTGGTAAATACATATAATAATTATAGTAAGGATTATTGTAATTAACTGCATTTTGATATGTATTATTTACATAATCTTTTATCATATCACTTGCATATTTATAAAAATAAATTCCATCATGACTATAGTATCTGCCTTCTGTTAATTGTGCTGGTTTTTTATCAAGAACTCGGCTTGTTTGTGTATAAGTTGTTTCAATATCTTTAGAATAATAATGATAAAGACCAGTACTTGTTACTTGATAAAAACTATAATTTCCAGTAAACATCAAAGGAACAATAATATAATCACCATTTTTAAGCCAACCTGTTATTCCATTTGATTTAACTTTAATAGCATAATTAGAATAATTTAACTCTAAAAATACTCCATCCGTTGCTCCATAAGTACTATGATGATTAGCATAAGTAAGACTTGATGATAGAGAACTACTTGTATAATAAGTAGTATTAGTATTTACAGATTTTACTCCTAAATATACTAAAGCCATCTTGGCATCTATTATTTTAGTAACTCCACTTTTTCTTTCTAAAATGACTAAATTATCATTATTAGTAGCATTCATTTTAGCTTTAGCGGTTTTATAATCACTATAACAATCAACATGAGTTAAAGTCTTATCACTATTTGCAGTTGCAAGTTCGATAGGTAAATTACCACAGACATTTCGGCTTTTTATTTCTGTACTAGTTAAAGCTTTAACATTAACTGTAAAACAAAAAAGAATACTAAGAAAAATTACCATAAACTTTTTCATTTTAACCACCTACTCTTTATTTAAGTATATCAAAAAAAAATTAAGTAGTAAAACCTAAGAAAATACATATTTGTCAAATATTGTAAAAAAAAAGAAAATTTATTCATCATCGTCCGATAATAAATTTTCTTTATTTATTTTAGCACTAGAAATTGAATCAAATTTCTTTTTTATTTTATCAGTTGTAATACTAAAAGCTTCTACATCTTTGTTAACAGTTAAAATACTTTTTGATAATTTATCAAAACGTTCTTTAAATCGTCCAAATTCTATTCCTAATTTATTTAATTCTTCATGAATTATACTTGTATATTTATCACGTTCAATATTTTGGATAATCATCATAATCATTGTTAAAGTGGAAATTAAAGTAGTTGGACTTGTTAACCAAACGCGTTTTTTATAAGCATATTCAACTAAATCAGGATGATAAGCATTAATTTCTGCAAAGATTGCTTCTGCGGGAATAAACATCATTGCTTGATCACTAGTTTCTCCTTCAATTATATATTTGTAACTAATATCATCAATATGCTTTTTGACATCTAATTTAAATTGTTTCGTTGCAAAACTTCTTTCAGTATCCCCCTTCGTTTTATCAACCATAATTCGGTAATTTTCAAGTGGAAATTTAGAATCAATTGCTAAGGTATTTAAAGGACTAGGGGCAAAAATTACTGAATCAGCAATATAACCGTTAGAAAGTTTATACTGCATTTTATAAATTAAATCATTTTTTTCGCCAAAAATATTTTTCAAGATATTATAAAGATTAACTTCACCAAAAATACCTCTTGTTTTTTTATCAGTTAAAATATTTTCTAAAGAAATAATATCAACTGATAAATTATCAATTTTCTTTTGCGCTTCATCAATTTTAGATAATCTTTCTAAAACATTTATAAAAGTTTTATTAGTTTTTTCAAAATTTTCATCTATTCGCATATTAACTTTGTTATTAATTTCATTAAGTTTTACTTCTAATTTATTATTTACTTTATCAAAATGACTTAAAATATCTTTAGATAATTCATTTTTAAAATCTCCAAATTCTTTAGTAATACTAACTTCAAATTTACCAAGTCTTTCTAATAAATCAAGATTTTCTTTAGTATTTTTTTTAGTTTTACTTTTAATTAACAAAATAATATTTAAAAGTAAACTTAAAGCAACTAAAACTAAAATAATAATTTCCATTATTTTCATTAAACTTCCCCAATTACGGTAATTATCATTGGTCTACATTCCGTTTCTTCGTAAAAATATTTGCCTAAATTAGTTCTTATTTCTTGTTTAATTGTATTGTAATCAACAAAATTAGAAGTGGTATTATTTTTAATAATTCTTTCTGATATGATACTACTTTCTTTTAAAATATCCATGTTATCTTTAACATAAATAAATCCTCTTGTTAAAATCTCTGGTCCAGCTAGAATTTCTTTCGTTTTTTTATCAAGAGTTGCGGTTACTAACACAATACCGGCTTCTGCTAACATCTCTCTATCTTTTAAAACTAACTCACCTACATCATTTTGACTTTTGCCATCAATTAAAACTTCATCAACTTTTATTGTCGTTGATTCTTCTTTAAGATTACCATTTATAAAGGTAACAACATCCCCATTTTGTTTTAATAAAATATTTTCTTTTTTAATTCCCAGTTTTAAAGCTAAATTAGCATTTTCAACTTGGTCTTTGTAGTTTCCTTTAATTGGAAAATAATATTTAGGATTCATCATATTAATCATTAACATTAAATCTTCTTTTGATGGATGAAATAATAAATGGTTTTTATTTGATAAAGCAACAACGTTTATTTTTCGTCTTGCAAATTCATCCATAATCATAACCATTCGTTTTTCAACGCCTAAATACATTGGTTCAGTTATAAATATAGTATCTGTTTCATTTAGTTTTATAAATTTATCATTATCTCTTAAAATTCTTTCTAAATTGGCATAGGGTTTATCTTTTAAATCGCTTATTAAAACTACGACTCCTTTTTGATTTAAATCATTTAAATCACCAATTTTGGTTTTATTAATAGTTAAATATTTTAAATCTAATGATTTATAAATAATATCTTGTAAAAGTTTACCCATGATAACAATTTTGCGATTGGTTTTGGAAACTTCATCAAAAATTTCTTGAATTCTATAAATATGAGCTGGTAAAACACTCATGATAATTCGGTTTTCGTTATCGTGTAAAACACTTCTAATAAATGAAGATACTCGATGTCTTGGTGATGTAAAACCTTCATTTTCAGCATACATTGATTCAGTCATTAAACATAAAACATTTTGTTTACCAATATAGGCAAGTCTTCCAATATCACAGGAAAAATGATTTGTCATCGTTGGGTCAAAGATAAAATCGCCACTATAAACAATTGAACCATCGGGAGTATTTAAAACATAAAGAGTACTATCTGGTATAGAATGGGTAACTTCAATTGGAAAAACACTACAAGCTCCAAAGTTAAGTTTAGAATGAGCTTTAATTTCTCTTAAATTTAAAGCATCAACTTTATCAAGAGCCAGTTGTAATTTAAGCATTTCTAAAGTATATTTTAATCCATAAATTGGAATATTTGGTAAATCCATTACAATATCGGAAATAGCTCCTATATTTGATTCGTGTCCATGTGATAAAAAAATCCCTTTAATTCTCTTAAAATTTTCTTTTAAATAGTCATAACTTGGAATAATATAATCAATTCCTAATAACCTATCCTTAGGATATTTAAGGCCCGCATCGAAGATAAAAATGTCTTTGTCAACTTCACAAACATACATATTTTTACCATCTTCATTTAAGCCACCTAAGGCAAAAATATTAATTTTGCTCATAATACCTCCTTTATAAAGCATTAAAACTAGAATTAATTCTAGCATTTTTTTAAAATTATAGCAAGTCTTAATCACGAGTAGTTAAATATTTTCTTTTAAAATACAAAAAAATAGACAATTATCTATTTTTCTTTATCTTTTGATTAGACTTTCACCAGTCATCTCAACAGGTTTTTTAATATTTAAAATTTCTAAAATAGTTGGACTAATGTCCGATAAACGTCCTTCTTTTAAAGCAACATCTTGATAATTAATTAAGGCTAAAGGAACTAAATTAGTTGTATGCGATGTATTAATAGTTAAATCATCATTAAGCATACGTTCTGAATTTCCATGGTCAGCCGTTACAATCATTGCATAATCTTTTTCCAAAACTTTAGCAAGAATTTTTTCAATACACTTATCAATGGCCTCGATTGCTTTAATACAAGCCTCTAAATTACCAGTATGCCCTACCATATCCGGATTAGCAAAATTTAATACAATTAAATCGTAGTAATCTTTATCTAAACTTTCTAAAACTTTATCACAAACTAAATAAGCTGACATTTCTGGTTTTAAATCATAAGTTTTTACTTCTTTAGGAGATGGGATTAGAATTCTATCCTCGCCTTTAAATTTTGTTTCTACTCCCCCATTAAAGAAAAAGGTAACATGAGCATATTTTTCAGTTTCGGCAATTCGAAGTTGATGTAAATTAGAATTTGCAACTACCTCTCCAATAGTATTTTTTATAGCTAAAGGTTCATATATAACATGCATATTTTTTATCGTTTTATCATATTCCGTCATTCCAGTATAATAAAGATTTAAATTTTTTCTTGCAAAATAAGGAAATTCTAAATCAATAAAAGCACGGGTAATTTCTCTTGCTCGGTCACTTCGAAAATTAAAGAAAATTAAAGCGTCTTTAAAAGAAACTAATCCATCTTGATTATTTATAATTGGTTCCATAAATTCATCCGTAATATTGGCTTGATATTTTTCGGCAATTGTATCCAACAAATTAGTAGTTGCAAAACCAACTCCTTCTGTAAATAACCGATAAGCCTTTTCAATTCGTTCATACCTACTATCACGGTCCATTGCATAAAATCTTCCAATAACTGTTGCAATGTCTGGAAAATTTAAATTAGCAAGTTTTTTCATAAGTTGTTCTAAAAAATTAATTCCACTTGTTGGAATAGTATCTCTACCATCTAAAATTGCATGAACATAAACTTTATTAAAATCTAATTTTTTACATAAATCTAAAATAGCAAATAAATGATTAATATTACTATGAACTCCTCCATCAGATAAAAGACCTAAAAGATGTAATTTTTGATTATTTTCTTTAGCATATAAAATAGTTTTTCTTAAATTTTCCTTCTGAAAAAATTCTTCTGTTTCAATATCTTGATTAATTTTCGTTAAATCTTCTTGAATAATTCTCCCTGCTCCAATATTCATATGTCCAACTTCACTGTTTCCCATTTGCCCTTTTGGAAGTCCAACATCAACGCCACTGGCTTTAATTTTCGTATTTGGATAATCATTAAAAATCTTATCTAAAGTCTTCGTCCGAGCTAATCTAACAGCATTACCTTCTACTTTATCACTTAGTCCATATCCATCTAAAATTGTTAAGATAATTTTTTTCATTTTTTTATTCCTTTAGCTCCTTTTAGTCCATTAAAACCTTCTAAAATATTGTTAGTAAAAGTATTCGTTTTACTTTTTTTATTTTTATAATTAACAATTCCTAAATTTATAATATCTTCTAATAATTCGGTATAATTTTTATTAGTCTTTTCCCATAAGTAAAATGATAAGGACCCAGGAATACTATTTATTTCATTAACATACACCGAATTATCTTTCGTATCAATTAAAAAGTCAATTCTAACAACTCCACTAGAATTTAAAGCCCGAAAGGCTTTTAAAGCTTGTTTTTCAACATCTTCTTTTAAAGAATCGGAAATATTAGCTGGAATTAATCTTTTAGCACTTGCCATTCCTTTGGAATTTAATTTAGAGCCTTTCTTACCACCAATATATTTATCTTCATAAGTTAAAAGTTCATGGGTGGTTCCAACTTCTTCAATTACACTTAATTCTTGATGTTCGTAATTACCAAGAACACTTATATTAACTTCTTTTAAATTTTTAATAACTTCTTCTACTAAAATTTTACAATCATATTTAATGGCTTCTGTAATTGCTTCTTTTAAAGATAGTTCATCATGAACAACTTTAATTCCAACACTAGAACCAAGAGTTGCTGGTTTTACAATCATTGGATAGTCTAATTTTTCTAAATCTCTTATAACTTTATCAGGGTCATTCATATACTCAGTATCAAAAAACCATCTATATTTTACAACATTGACATTATTTTCTTTAAAAATTTGTTTCATAAAGACTTTATCTTGACCAACTGCACTTGCATAAACATTACTTTCAGCGTAAGGAATACCAACTGTTTCTAAATAGCCTTGTAAAGTTCCATCTTCGCCGTTCGTACCATGCATAATTGGTAAAGCCATATCAATTTCCGTTAGAACTCTTTTAAATAAACCTTTTTTATTTTGAATTAAAAATCTCCCATCACGATTTACTAAAACTACTTCTTTAGCATAACGTTTTAATAAATCCATATCACTATATAAATCAATATCTAAAAGCATTCGACCGGTATACCAAATTCCTTCTTTGGAAATATAAATGGGAACTACTTCATATTTTATTAAATCTATTTTATTAATAGCTTGAATGGCGGTTATAATACTAACTTCATGTTCAACTGACCGTCCTCCAAAAATAACTCCTAACCTAATTTTCATTTTTTATTCACTCCTTCACTATAAATATCAGGTAAATCATTTTCAAATAAAGCATAAACTTCCGAATCTTGATGTTTTTTCTTTAAATCTTCTAATACTTGATAAGCATCAACTACTCGATTTAAAACTTTTATATTCTCATTTTTAAATTTACTATCTAAAATTCCGCGTTTTATTTCTTCGCACCGCGTCTCGCCAATTAAAATTACATAATCAGCTATTTTAGCAATATTCCTTCCAAATTCGTAATTAAGTTTTTTTTCAGAAACGCCTAGTTCAATCATCCCTGGAGTTACAACTACTTTAATGCCATCCATCATTTTTAAAACTTCAAGAGCATTTTTCGCTCCAACAGGATTGGAATTATAAGCATCATCAATCATTGTAATATTTAAAACTTTTTTAATTTCTAAACGATGTTCAACTGGCATAATTGATTTTGCTTTTGTAATCATATCTTTAATTGGAACTTTTAATTCATTACCTAAAGCAATACTTGCTAAAATATTATAAACGTTATGAACTCCTAATAATTTAGTTTCAATATGATATTTTTCTTTATCATGATAAATATCAAAATTCATTCCATATTTATCACTTTTTATATTAGTAGCATAAAAATCAGCCTCTTTTTTATCAATTCCTATCCAAATAATTTTTACTTTACTTTTTAACTCATTTTTAACATAATTTACTTGATATTCATCATCTAAATTTAAAACACAAGCTCCATCTTCAGGAAGAGATTCAATAAGTTCAAATTTGGATGAACAAATATTATCTTTTGATTTAAAGGTTTCTAAATGGGCATCTCCTATTATGGTTAAAATACCATATTTAGGTTTTACAAAATCGCACATATTTTTAATCTCGCCTTCGACATAAGCTCCCATTTCAGCTACTAATATTTCATCAAATTTATCTAAGTAATTATTTATTGTAATCATTAGACCATAAGGAGTATTTAAATTTTTAGGAGTTGGTCTTGTAATATATTTAGATGCTAAAAGATGACTTAAAATATTTTTACTACTAGTTTTGCCATAACTTCCAGTAATTCCAATTACTTTTAATCTATTCATTGAATATAATTTCTTTTTAGCTTTATTAAAATAATATAAATAAACTAATTTTTCAACTGGTTTGTTAATGATATTTACAAGGTAAATAAAATGATATAAAAAGGCAATTAGTAAAGCAAGTAACGTTAAACTAATTCCTGAGAAGTTGGTTAAAATAAGGGAAGTTAAAATAAGACCAATAATTAAAAATTCGGTTAGATAAAGTCTTTTTACTCGACTAGTTACATTAAATTTTATCTTGTTTTGATTAATAAGATTTTTTTTATATTCATCATAAATACCAATTACATAAATTAAAGTAATAGAAAGATAAATCGTTTCCATAATAAATGATTCTTTGGATAAGAAAAGAAAGATGGCAAGTAGAAATGGTAAAAAGTCAACAGGATTAAAACATCTAGTAAGACTTCTTGCAATCCATCTTAAATATCGATTATTTTCATTATATAAATTTTGTTGTAACATATATAAAGATGTTCTACTTTTATAAAAAATATAAATTAAATAAACAAAGATAAATATATACATAATTCCTCCTATATAAAATGTTTTAAAATATTAGTAACTTGCAATAAATTTTCTAAATAACAATAATGCGTTCCACTTAGAACAATTAAGGCAGCATCTGGAATTATTTTTTCAAGTTCTTTAGCATCATCTACAGAAACAGCTTCATCTTTATCACCCCAAATTAGTAAAGTCTCGGCTTTTATTTTAGTTGCATCTAAGGTTAAATCAGCATTAACCGTATTTACTAATACTTCTTTCATGATACCTCTTGCAGCTTTATAATCTTCGCTTCCAATATAATTTTTCATATATAAAGCTATCTTATCTAAAAATTTAATTTTTTTAAGAGTTTTTAGAATTTTTACTTTTAAACTCTTTTTGGATGTTGCTTTAAAAGGACTTCCCATTAAAACTAATTTAGAAATGGAATAGCAAGCTGCATAACAAATAGCAACTCGACCACCAAAAGAATGACCAATTAAAATAGGATTTTTGATTTTTAATTCTTCTAAAAAATCATGTAAAAAATCGCGGTAATCATAAATAGTATAAGCAAAATCTGGGTTTTCGCTACTCCCAAAACCAGGAAAATCAAGAATAGTTATTCTTTTATTATCTAAATTTTTACCTAAAGGCTCCATCATTTGAATATTTTGACCCCAACCATGTAAAAGAACAACATCTTCTCCTTTTCCATATTGAATATAATTAACATCTATATTTCGTATTTTTTTTATCATATAATAATCCTCTCATACATTATAACATGTTTATTTAACATTAATTTAAAAATACCAATTAATTTGACAATATTAGACAGCAAATATTGTTAGATTTTTTAGTTTAAAAACTTTTTATCTTGAGAAAAATTTAAGATAAAAAGTTCGTTAATTTTCTAATTCAATTTTATTTTTTAAAATCAGTTCTACTTCCATATCTGGAGTAATTTTTTCGAAAGGTTTTATACTTTGGCTTACAAGATAACCATTTCCTTTTATTATATAAGGAATATCTAAAAATTTAAATAAAACTTCTAAATCACTTCTTGAATAATTAGTTAAATCTGGCATTACAAAGTTTTTCGAATTGGTTAATAAGAAAACTCTGGTTTCTTTAGTAATAAGGGTATCTTTTGGATATTGGTCAATTACCATATCACCATCACCGATTATAACCGGGGTTATTCCTAATTTATTTAAACTAGTAGTAGCCTCTTCTAAAGACGTATTTAAATAGGATGGTATTTCTTCAATATTTTCTTTTTTGGCTTCTTTCGAACCATAAATATTATAATATTTGGATACATTTTGAATTATCTCTTTAACAGCATTAGACAAAGGAGTTACTAAAGTTGACCTTTTAAGGGCTCCATAAATTATTATTTCTGGGTCATCTTTTGGAAACATTAAAGAAATACTTCTAATAACATTCTTTTCACCAGTTAAATATCCACTTCCATTTGTACTAGCAATTTGGGCTGTTCCGGTTTTTCCAATAATATCGTAGCCTTCTAAATAATAAGCATGACCGGCTCCATTTTCATCATTAATAGTATGCCACATCAAATTTTTCATATATTCAATTGTATCACTTCCAGCAACAACTCCTAAACTAGTTCTTTTATTTTCAATAATTTTATTATCGCTGCTAACTATTTTTTTTACAATATAAGGTTTTAATAATTCTCCATCATTACTAATCGTGGTTAAGGCTTTTATATGTTGAATTGGGGTAGTTGTAATTCCCTGTCCAAAAGCAGCATTAAAAACTTCAGTTTCATATTTAAAATCTATCTTTCCGGAAGCCTCATTTGGTAAATCAATATTAGTTTTTTCACCAAACCCAAGCAGTTTTAAATAGTTTTTTAAATCGGAAGCACTTAAATATTTATCCATTAAATTTACAACCGCCGTATTACTTGAGAAAATAAAGCCCTGGTCATAAGTAATCTTCCCCCAACCAACATGATTCCAGTCTCGAATTACTGTTTTATCTTTAGTTGTAAAACTTCCTGATTGATATAAATCTTGACCTTTATAAACCCCGGCTTCAAGAGCTGCCATATAAGTATATATTTTCATAGTACTACCGGGTTCAAAAGCAACACTAGAATTTGGGTCTAAATAATTAGTGATATCTCTTATATTAGGGTCAAAACTTGGCGTTGTTCCATAGGCTAAAATTTCTCCAGTTTTAGCATTTGCAACTATGATATCCATTTCATCAAATTCATAATCACCACTTGCCTTATTAAGAGCTTCTTCAACAAAAAATTGAACACTGTTATCAATCGTTAAATAAATATCTGAACCATCTTTTTTCGGTTCGGTTAATTCTTTTGTCCCAGAAATTTTATAACCTCGTAAATCTTTTTGATAAACAGTTTTCCCATCAACTCCTGTTAATTTATCATTAAAGGCTTTTTCAATTCCAAGTTCGCCAGTCATACTAGAGTCTTCTTTGGTTTTAGCATATCCAATTAAATAAGCCAAAAATTTCCCATAAGGATAATATCTTTTAGTTGTTTCAATAAAATCAATTCCAGGTAAATTAGCAGCTAAAATAGTATCTTTTTCAAGTTCTGTTAACCCTCTTCCTTTAGCTCCAAATTCAGTTTGATAAACATTTTCTCGATTTAAATAACTTAAAACAGTTTCATATTTCATATCTAAAAGTTTCGATAAAACTAAAGCTGTATTTTCTTTATCTACAACATGCATAGGCTTATTTTCATCAGTTGTTCTTTTTGAATCAAGATAAGCAATTAAAGTATAACTTGAAACATCTTGAGCTAAAATATTATCGGAATTGTCAAATATAGTTCCCCGATTAGCCTTTAAAATTGTCGTTTTAGTAGTTCTTTTAGAAGCAAGGTCTTGAATATTTATATCATCAACTTCAGGACTAATTGCAATATATGAAACCCGAACAATTATAACTAAAAAGAAAAAAAGAGCCATAATTAAAAATAGATTACTAATTTTAACTTTAACCTCTTTTTTCATGTAGCCTCCTTGTTTTCAACTATTTAACTGTTAATCAATATTTTTTATATTATCATTATTATAAACAAGTCCTTCATCTTCAATTACTTTTTGAATATTTTCTAAACTTGCTAATTCATTTATTTTCATTTCTAAACTTTCATTAGCCTTTTTTTGTTCTGCAATTTTGGTTTTAATTTTTTCAACTTCATAATTAACTTCTGATAAAGTAGATTTTTCAAAAACTGTCATAAGTGGACATAAAGAAACCATAATTATAGCAAGAGCATATAAACATTTTTCAAACTTCGAAATTTTAATTTTTTTCTTTTTATGGCTTTTCATTTTATCTTATCCTTTCTATTACCCGTAGTTTACTTGACCTACTTCGATTATTTTCTTTTAATTCTCTATCACTAGGTGTTAAAGCTTTTTTGGTTACTAATTTATATTTAACTTGATATTCTAAAGGAATTTCTGGTAATCCTTGAACTAATTTAGGAAGACTAGTTACTTCTTTAAATAAATTTTTTACAATCCTATCTTCTAGTGAATGGAAAGTAATAACCGCAAGTCTTCCGCCTATATCTAAAAGACTAAGAGCCTTTTTTAAACTTTCCTCTAAAATATCAAGTTCATGATTTACTTCTATTCTTATAGCTTGAAAAGTTTTTCGAGCTGGATTTTTAGCAAGAGTTTCTTTAACTGGCATACTATTTTTGATAATTTCTTGAAGTTCTAAAGTTGTTTCAATTTTTTTCTTATTCCTTGCTATAACTATATTTTTAGCAATTTGTCTTGCATATTTTTCTTCGCCATAAGTAAAGATTATTCTGGCTAACTCTTTTTCTTCATAATTATTTACAACTTCATAAGCAGATAATTTATTATCTAAATCCATTCGCATATCAAGTCTACTATCTAGTTTATAACTAAATCCTCTTCCTTTGGTATCTAGTTGTGGTGAACTTACTCCAAGATCAAACAAGATGCCATCAACTTTTTTAATATTATGTTTTAAAAGTTCTTCTTTCATATATAAAAAGTTACTTTTGATAATTAAAAAGTTAGAACCTATTTTGGCTAGTTTTTCTTGACTATAATTGATAGCATTTATATCTTGATCAAAGGCGAATATAAAACCCCTTTTTACTCGCTTTAAAATTTCACTGGTATGTCCAGCATACCCTAAAGTCGCATCAACGTAGATTCCCGTATCTTTCAAATTAAGAGAATCGATTGCTTCTTTTAACATAACACTATAATGCATCTTAACCTCCTAATTTGAATTAAATAAATCTGAAGAAATATTTGATAAATCTTGCCAATTATTATCCATAAATGAATTCCAATTTTTTAAAGACCAAATTTCAATTCGATTTAAAACGCCTACAAGTACGACTTCCTTTTCTAAAGCAGCATAGTCTTTTAAATAACTGGGAATAATAATTCGCCCTTGTTTATCAAACTCTAAAGTATTAGCACCAGATGTGATAAATCTTGTAAAGTTACGAGAGTTTTTATCAGTAAAAGATAGCGTTGTTAATTTTTCAGTTAACTTATTCCACATCTCGATTGAGTATATGAATAATGAACCATCAAGGCCTCTTGTTAAAACAATTTTTTCACCTAACTCTTCTCGAAATTTACTAGGAATTACTACTCTTCCTTTTAAATCAATATTATTTTGATATTCTCCCATCAACATAATAATTCACCACTTTTCCCCACTTTGTGCCATACTTCAATTATAATTATAGCAATTTTTAAAGATTTGTAAATCTTTTTACTGATTTTTAAACTAACTTTACATTTTAAGTGTAAAAAAATAATATTAGAAATAAAACTTCCTAATATTATTATTTATTTTTTAATCATCAAATTGAAAAATGCAATCATATTCAGCCCATGGATTATATACTTTTTCATTTGGACCTACATATTTGATTTTATTATCATTAATAACAATAGCAAATCCCTCTTCAATATTCCAAGCACAATCACCCAAAATAACAAAACCTATCGTCTCTCTTTCCGGTTTATATATTTGAATTGAAATATCTTTTATATAATCTAAAACTTCCTCTTTACTTAATTTAACCGGAATATCAATATAAGGGTCATCTTCAACATAATAATTACAATATTTAACTAAATACTCTAAAATTTGAGCAAAAATTTCATCTTCTATTTCTTCATTTAAATAATTAATACATTTATCTGCATATTCAATAGTTGCCCCTTCAATTATTACTTCACATTCACTCTTAAATTTATTGATATAAGTTACTCCTTTATAAAAATTAGCTTTTTTATCAAATTCTAAATTATTAATTACACTACTACTAACTTTCTTATTTTTTTTAAATAAATTCATCTTTAATCCTTTCATTTTTTAAATATATTACTAATTAAGTATATCATGCAAATATTTAGAAGTAAATTTGTTTTCAAATAATCTTAAGTTTTTAGAATAAAAATAAAAATAAAGATAATACTATATACGAAAGGAAAAATATATGGACGATATAAAGATAAGAGATTATATAATTAATAATTTTAAAGATGATGATACTGAAACAATAAAAAAAGCAATTGAAGAAAGTATCAAAGAACAAGATGAGGTTACACTACCAGGAATGGGTGTTTTCTTTGAAATTATTTGGACAACTTCCAGTGAAGATGAAAAAAATGCTATTTTAGAAAAATTAAAAAATCGTTTTCATGAAAAAACTAACTAAATTTCAAGACTTAGTTAGTTTTTTATTATTATTATCTAGATATTTTTTTAATTCTAAAGAATTTAAGAAAACTTTAATGCCATTTAATTCTAAGGTTTCTTTTATGGTTTCAAAAGTATGACAAATAAGTCCTAAATCACTTGGATAACTTGAAATTAAATATGGTTTTAAAGAAGCAAGTTCAATAAACTTTTGCATACTTAATTTAAATAAACCTAAATTTTGATAAAAATAATTAGTATCAGTGTATGCTAAATAACTAGCATCATAATCAATTAATGGAAAACGCATACTTTCATAATATTTAAGACAAGTTAAAATCGTTTTTTTGGAAATATTATTTTCTATATATGAAATCAAATACATTGCATCATCTATTGGTAAATCAAAAGTTACATTAGTTAACCCAAAAGGCACAAGTTCAAAAGTTTCTAAATCCGGAAGGCCAATTTTTTGACCTTGATAAATATAATTTTCATTTAAAAAGTTTTGAAACTCTAAAGAAGTTAATAAAACCCATTTAATTTTTGAAAACTCTAAATCTTTTATATACCAACTAACCCACTCTTTTTCTCCTTTTAATTTTATAATATAATCTTCCAAATTCCCTCCTACAAATACAAAATTTTCCTTGAAAAAAGATGACTATAAATCATCTTCACTTTCTTCTTTTATCTCCGCGATTTTTTTAAATTCAAGAGTATCTAATTTATATTTACTATAAATTCTATCAAGAACTTGTTGTAAATTAATAATATTTTCTTTAGTTATAATAATATTAAAACTAAAAGAAGTTATTTTAACTTGTTCTTTGATAGTAAAGTTTTTGATTTCAATTCGATTCTTTAAAAAGAAATCATTAAGTTCTGATTTTAAATTATTAGCATCTTTACTTATACATTTTATATGAAGTCTATAATTATAAATTAAATTTTTATTACTACTTAATTTATTTATAAATATATTAACATATCTTAAGATAATATTGGAAAAAAGAATAATTATTGTTCCAAGAATTGCTTCTTTAATGGCCGATCCAGCACATAATATTCCAATTGCTGCATCACACCAAAGAGTAGCAGCTGTTGTTAAACCTCGAACTTTTTTCCCATCTTTTAAGATAACGCCTGCTCCTAAAAAACCAATTCCGGTTACAACTTGAGATGCTATTCTAGAAATATCTTGGGCTCCAACTGAAAATGAAAAATTAACAAATAAAAAGGCACCAATTGAAACTAAAATAGTCGTTCTTAACCCAATTATTCTTCTTCGATATTGTCTTTCAATTCCAATTAAAAAACTTAAAAGAAAACAAATTATTAAACAATAAAGAAATTCTTGAAAATCCATATCATCACCTATTATGTATTAATGATACAATATTTTAATTTAGAGGTCAAGTACTGCTAAATCAATTGTTAATCCTTTTTTTTAATTATACTAAATTAATTAGTCAAATTTTACTTTATCAGAAATATAAGCAACTAGTTCCTCTACTTTAAGCGTAATTTGTTTCATACTATCTCGCTCTCTTAAAGTAACTGTATCATTTTCTAAAGTATCATTATCAATTGTAACACAAAAAGGAGTTCCAATAGCATCCGCTCTTCGATATCTTTTACCAATATTTCCAGCCTCATCATAACTAGTCATGAAATTTTTCGAAAGCATTTCATAAATTTCCATTGCTTTTTCACTATGATTCTTTTTTATAAGTGGTAAAACTGCAACTTTATATGGAGCAAGAAATGGTTTTAATTTTAAAACTTCGCGTTCACTGTTATCTTCTAATTTTTCTTTTTCATAAGCTTCAAATAAAAGAGCTAAAACTGTTCTATCAAGTCCATAAGTTGATTCAATAATATAAGGAATATATTTTTCGTTTGTTACCGGGTCTAGATAACTTTGACTAACTCCACTATACTCTTCATGTCTTGTTAAATCATAATTAGTTCGATTATGAGTTCCATTAATTTCTCCCCAACCAAAAGGAAATAAATATTCAATATCACAAGCTTGTTTAGCATAATGCGCTAGTTTTTCATGGTCATGAAATCTTAATTTATCACTTGGAAGTCCTAAATCAAGATAAAACTTTTTCCCATAATCCTTAAAATATTCATAAAGCTTAGTATCATCACCTTCATGGCAAAAGGTTTGATATTCCATTTGCTCAAACTCAATAGTTCGAAAAGTAAAGTTACCAGGGGTAATTTCATTTCGAAAAGCTTTTCCTATTTGACCAATACTAAATGGTAACTTAGCTCGCATACTTCTTAAAACATTTAAGTAATTTACATATTCACCTTGAGCATTTTCTGGTCTTAAATAAACAACACTTTTAGAATCTTTAACAACTCCGCGGTAAGTTTCAAACATTAACTTAAATTGTCTTATCTCCGTAAAATCACATTTGCCACATTTAGGACAAGGAACTTTATTTTCTCTTATATAATCCATTAATTCTGAATTAGACATTTTATCACCAATACTTGATGCAGTATAGTCATTTACTAAATTATCAGCTCGATGTCTAGTTTTACAGTTTCTACAATCAGTTAAAGGGTCAGCAAAAGAATCAACATGACCAGATGCTTCCCAAACTCTTGGATGCATTAAGATATCGGCATCAACTTCATAAGCATCTTTTCGTTCTTGAATAAATCTTTTCCGCCAAAAATCTTTAACATTATTTTTAAGTCTGGCTCCAAGGGGTCCATAATCCCAAGTATTAGCTAAACCCCCATAAATTTCACTTCCTTGAAAAATAAATCCATATTGTTTGCAATAATTAACTAAATCATCCATTTTCATATTTTCCTCCTTAAAATAAAAAGAGATTCTCTTTATAAAGACGAGTAAACCCGCGGTTCCACTTTATTTATTCCAAAGAATCTCTTTTTTTATATAACTGTTGGGTTTCCAAGCCCGTCATCGTTTCTTAAATTAATTATAGTCAAATTTCTTTTAAAAGGCAAGATTATTCATTTATTTCTTTGATTTTTTCTTCAATTCGTCTTGCATATTCAAGTGATTCATCATATAAAAAGATTAATTCAGGTGTATGTCTTATTTCAACACGTTTTGATATCTCACCTCTTAAAAAACTAGCACTTTCTTTAAGTTCTTTTAATACCTGCTCCCGATTTAAATCAAAACAAGTAAAATATACTTTAGCATAACTTAAATCATTAGTTATTTGAACTGAGGTTACAATTACATTTTTTAAAATTGGATTTTTAACTTCCGTTCCAAAGATAATATTAAATTGTTCCATAAAAGCATTATTTAAGCGTTCAAGTTTTACAGTTTGCATTATTTCTTTACCTCAACCATTTCGAAAGTCTCAATTATATCGCCTTCTTTAATATCTTGAAATGAATCAATGGTAATACCACAGTCAAATCCATTTTTAACTTCTTTAACACTATCTTTTTCTCTTTGTAATGAACCAATTTTTCCAGTATAAATTAAGATTCCATCACGAATAACCCGAGCATCACTACCATTTTTGATAACTCCTTTTAAAACATGGGAACCGGCAATATTGCCAATTTTTGAAAACTTAAAGATTTGTCTTACTTCGGCTTCACCTAAAATTTGTTCTTCAAAAGTTGGAGAAAGCATTCCTTTAATTGCTTCTTCCATTTCTTCAACTACTTTATAAATAATATTATAAAGTCTTATATCAACATTTTTTTCTTTAGCAAAATCTAAAATTTTACTGTTTGGTCTCACATTAAAACCAATTATAATTGCATTTGAAGCATCAGCTAGTAAAACATCGCTTTCTGTAATGGCTCCAACTGAACTTCTAATAACATTAACCCATACTCCATCAACATTAATTTTTGAAAGAGCTCCTTTAACCGCTTCTTCGCTTCCTTTAACATCGCATTTTAAAACAACATTAATTTCTTTTTCACCAGCTTCAACCATACTAAACAAATCATCTAAACTCATACCGGACTTATTAGTATCAATTTCGCGATTTCTAGTTTGTCTTTCTAATGATATTTGTCTAGCTTCTTTTTCGGTTTCAAAAGCCATAAATTTATCTCCCGCTAGTGGTAATTCATTAATCCCAGTCACTTCAACTGGGGTTGATGGTAAAGCACTTGTAATATTATTTCCTAAATCATCTTTTAAAGTTCGAATTTTTCCATAACTATTGCCAATTACAACTGGGTCTCCTAATCTTAAGGTTCCACTTTGCACTAAAAGAGAGGCTATGCTTCCAACTTTAGGGTCACTTCTTGCTTCAAGAACAGTTCCAATCGCATAACGATTAGGATTAGCTTTAAGTTCAGCCATTTCACTTACTAAAAGTAATGTTTCTAAAAGTTCAGGAACGCCAGCTCCAGTTTTCGCTGAAATATTACAAGTAATAACATCGCCACCAAACTTTTCTGGTACTAACCCATATTCTGTTAATTCGGTTAAGACTCTATCAACATTAGCATCTGGTAAATCAACTTTATTAATTGCAACTACAATTGGAACTTTAGCCGCTTTAGCATGGTCGATGGCTTCTTTAGTTTGGGGCATTACACCATCATTAGCTGCTACAATTAAAACAACAATATCAGTGATACTTGCTCCTCTTGAGCGCATTTTCGTGAAAGCTTCATGACCTGGTGTATCAATGAAAGTTACTTTTCGCCCATTAACTTCAACTTGATAAGCTCCAATTGCCTGGGTAATTCCACCCGCTTCCCCTTCTCGAACATTACTTTTTCTAATGGTATCAAGTAAAGTCGTTTTACCATGGTCAACGTGTCCCATAATTGTAATTACTGGGGGACGAGTTACTAAATCACTTTCTTTATCAATAATTTCATATTGTTCAAAGTTTGATTTATCAACACTTTCTTCATTTTTTAACTTTTTATTATAATCTAAAAGTACCAACTCAACCGTTTCAAAATTTAAAGTTTGATTTAAATTAGCCATTATTCCTAAATTAAATAACTTTTTAACAATCTCGGTTCCTGGAACATTTAAAAGTGCTGCAAGAGATGCTGGAGTCATTTTTTCATTGTAAATGATAACATCTAAGTCTTCTTTATTTTCCATTAATTTATCTCGATGTTTATAAATTTCTTTTCGCCCTTTTTGAAATTTCATTTTTGCATCAAGTTTAGCTTCAGTTTTACTTTTAACTTTCTCTTTTTTACTACTTACATCATCAAGATTAATATCAATCTTACTAACTAAATTATCAACCTTATTTTCTAACTCTTCATCATATTCATAATCAGGATTTTCATTTTCTTTTAAGGAATCAATTTTATTATCAAGAAGGGTTATTTCAAGGTCAGTTAAAATATCATCACCTGATTCTTTATTAATGTTTAATTCTTTGCATAAACTAATAATTTCTGATACATCTTTATTAACATCCAAGGCATAATCTAAAATACTCATATCCCACCTCTTTCTTTATAATTATTAGATTTTTTGATTTTCAATTATTTTTTTTATTTCATCATAAACCTTATCCTCAATTGTAACTTCTAAATGACGTTCTAAAACTTTACTTTTTCTTGCTAGTTCTAATGTTTCAAGGGAATTTTTAATATAGGCTCCCCGACCATTTTTTTTACCAGTTAAATCAACTTCCACAACACCATCTTTACTTCTTACAATTCTAAGTAAATCGCGTTTAGGTAATTTTTCATGGGTTACAACACAAGTTCTAAGGGGTATCTTTTTAGGCTTCATATTCACCTATTCTATTTTAATTCCAAGCGCTTTCGCGTCTTCTTCGTTTTTAATATCTAATTTATATTTTGTTAAGCGACTAGCAAGTTTAGCATTAATACCTTTTTTACCAATTGCAAGTGAGAAGTTATCACGAGAGGCAACTACAATTGCTTCATTTTTCTTAGGGTCAGTTATTAAAACTGTTAAATCATGAGCAGGTTGTAAAGCATTTTCAATAAATATTTTAGGGTCTTTATCATATTTAACTAAATCTATTTTTTCACCCTTTAATTCTTTAATAATTAAAGCAATTCGGCTACCTTTTTCCCCAATACAAGCTCCGATTGGGTCAAAATTTTCATTTTCAGAATAAACGGCTACTTTACTTCTAACGCCAGCTTCTCTTGCAACTCCATACATTAAAACGGTTCCATCAGCAAATTCAGGAATTTCAAGTTCAAATAAACGTTTAACAAATCCATAATGAGTTCTACTTAATTTAATTACTAAATTTCTTCCTGAATTATCAATTTTGGTAACATAAACGCGAATAGTTGACCCCATTTCAATTTTTTCACCAGGAATAATTTCTCTTTTAGGTAAAATACCATTACTATGTCCTAAATCAATAAAATAATTATCTGTATCTTCTAAGGCAACGGTTCCAAGTAACATCTCGCCTTCTTTATCTTGGAATTCAGCTAAAATACTATTTCTTTCAGCTTCTCTTATTTTTTGAATTACTACTTGTTTAGCAGTTGAAGTTGCAACTCTTGAAAAATCTTCTTTAGGAGTAATTAAAGTATCGATTGTATCTCCTACTTCTAAGGTTTTATTAATTTTCTTAGCATCACTTAAAGCAATTTCTAAACTGGGATTGATTTCTTTTAAATAAGTACTTCCATCTTCAAGTACTTCTTCTTTTGGGTCTTCAACAACATTTATATATGAATAAACTTTAATCTCTCCAGTATCCCGATTTATTAAAACTTTACTGTTACTTTTTCCATAATTTTTTTTATAAGCTGTTGTTAGAGCTGCTTCCATTGATTCAAAAACAATTTCTTTATCAATATTTTTTTCTTTAACAATATTATCAACAGCTTTTAAAAATTCACTCGCGTTCATTTAATCACTTCCTTTACTCTTTCCATATACTTCTAAAACATACTTTTCTTCAATTAAATCAGCCTTATCTAAAATAGGATTAATTATATTAGTTGCTAAAACTATTTTATCAAGGGTTATTATCTCTTTAGAATCAAGACATATTCTTAAAAATAAATTATTATTTTCTTTTTCTAGTAAGACACTATCAACTTCTAAATTTAAATTGTTAAGTTTTCCTTTTAATAAATCTTTTACTTTATCCTCCATACTCCTCCTCACAAATTAAAGAGCAGGATTTCTCCCACTCAATTTAACTACATTATACCATATATTTTATGTAATTCAAGCAAAATATTGCAATTTTTCCGATTTTTAAGTTAAAAAACTCCCTTAAGTTTTAAAATTACAATAATAATACCAATCATAATTAAACTTGCTAAAATAATAATTATTTTTAGATATTTAAACCTAGAAGATTCAACAAAACTAGTATCTGATTCTAAATCATTCTCTGAAATATCTTCTATCATCTCATTATCAAGATTTTCATTTTCTTCATTTTCTTCATCTGGAAGTGTTAGATTAGAAGTATCTAAAATTGGTTCTTCTAAAGGTGGAATAAGCGCTGTATTATCATTAGTTGGTAAAAGTTCACTTAATAAATTATCATTGTTTAAAGATTCTTTTGTATCTCTTTCATTAATACTTGCAATTAATTCTTTAATTTCTTGGTCACTCGTTTCATTATCTAAACTTCTTTTTAAATTATCATCTTTTTTATTTTTAATTGCCAAATCAACTATCTCTTTAATATCATAATTTTTTTCTTCATAAGTGTAATCTTCTACTTTATCTATTTCTTTAACAATTTTCTTTTCTTCTTCTTCAGTATCTTCCTTCATAACTTCTTTTAAATTTTTTATATCAACGTAGACATTATTTAAGTAAACATCTGTATATAATTCTCGATTTTTATCTATTCTACTAAGTTTGACATCTTTTACTTCCTCTTCTTCATAACGATCCATTCTCAATTCTAATCACCTACAATCCATATACTAAATATTACCATAAATAAAATTTATTTGATAGTAATTTTCATAATTTTTATAATTAATTTATTTTTAAAGTGTCTAATTGGTCTCTTATTTCATTAACAAAATCTGTATTAGTATCATTTCTTGTACTAACAATTAATATTATCATATAAAAAGTTGCAATTGTTATAAAAATTAAAGCATAAAGCATTGTTGAAATTGCAAAACCACGATTATCTTTCATCCTAAATCCTTTCATAAATATATACTTGTTTTAAACCATATTTTTTCATTTTCCATAAAACTAATGTTTGATATTTGGTTTGTAAAACTTTATTTTCAAATTCTACTATAACTAACCCATTTTGATTTACTAAATATTTACCTAAAAAAGTTAAGATATCATCTAAAATATCTAATTTATAAGGTGGGTCTAAAAAAATTAAATCAAATTTTAAGTTCGCTTTTTTTAAAGTTTCTAAACAATCTTTATAATCATAATTTAAAAGAGTAGCTTTAGTTAAAATATTAAAATTTAGTAAATTTTCTTTAATTATTTTTAAACATTCTTTATTGCTATCATTAAAATAGACATACTTGGAATAATTACTTAAAGCTTCAATTCCATAATTGCCACTTCCAGCAAAGAGATCTAAAACTAAACTATCTTTTACTTTAGACTGAATAGTTGCAAAAATACTTTCTTTAACTCGGTCCATCGTTGGTCTAGTTCCAATTATATTATAACCTTTTATAGTTCGCCCTTTTAAAAAACCACTAATTACTTTCATTACAAGACCTCTCTTGAAACTTTGAAAATCTTTTTTTAATATCAAAAACTAAAATATTTAAATTACTTTCACATTTTAAATATTCTAAATAATCAGGGTTTTCAAAAAGTCTTTTTTTTAGTTTAACATTTAAAGAGTTTTTATAATCAGTTAATAAAGTTTGTAAATTTTTATCTTCTTTTAAACTTTTTTTTAACTTTTTTATTTTCTTAATATCTTGATTTTCATCAAGTAATAAAAAAAGTTCGTTAATTAAATCATTATATTTCATATATATCACGATTTAATTATAACGAATTTAGTTTAAAATATCAATAAAAGTATTTAACATATCTAATTTATCTTGTAATTTTGCAATTTTATCAGGTAATGTAAGTTTATACTTTGCTTTCATTTGTTTTTCAAGTTCAAAAATATAGTTAGGATTTCTATTTAAAAATTTATAATTACGTGGATTTTCATGTAGAAATCTTTTTAAATTTGGATTACGATTTAAATAAAATTGGCATTCTAAACTCATTTTTAATCCTCAAAATATCGATAAGTTGGTCGTGGTTCGTAGGCTTCGGCCGCTCCTTTTGCTGCAGTTGGTGTTAATTCTTTAAAGGCTTCTATTGCTTTATCAAGACTATTTAATCCTTTTTGAACACTATTTAAATCGATTCCTTTTACAAAATTGAATAAATCTTTAAACGTTGAAAAACTATTATTTAAATTTGCTTGATTATTATTTTGATTAGAAGTAGCATTTGTCTTTTTATATTTATTCCAAACTTCGTTTTCTTCACCATATAAATCATATAGTTCATACAATTTTTGCCAACTAGTTTCATTTTTGGAAACAACATCTATTAAATGGGGATTTTTTCTTACAAATTCTTTAAATTCTACCTTTGACATAAAATCACCTAATAAATTATATGTTAAAAAAAGTTAATCGTGATAGTTTAGTCTATTATTTTAACATTTCATAAGCTTTTTCTATCATTTCTTTGCCTATTCCATAAATTTTTAAATTAGCAAGTTCAGATATATCTATTAAAGCTATTTCATAGTAATTATCTGGATTATTATTTTCTTTTTCTTCGCCACCTAACTGAACTTTGCCATCTAAATATTTAGTTAAGAAATAATAAGTAACCCCTTTTTCATAGGTATCCATTCCTAGGTATTTTAAAGGTTTAACGTTGATACTTGTCTCTTCTTTAAGTTCTCTAATTAAAGCATCTTCAGGCGTTTCTAGAGTTTCTAGTCCTCCTCCTGGAATAGCATAATAATTTAATCTTTTATTTTCGTCTAGCCTACTTCTTTTTAAAAGTAAAACTTTAGAACCAAAAAAGGTAATGCCTCTTGCTACTCGTCTTTTTTTTAAAAAAGTTAAAAAGTCATCATAGGTACTATTTTGATAGGCACTTTTACTATCATTTTCTTTCGCAAAAATTTTATCATAGGGTCTATCGGCAATTATTGGAGACTCTAGAATTTTCCCTTTAGTTTTGGAAGTAAAGACTTGATAACCATATTTATCAATATAAACTAAATAATCAAGATAATAAGCACTTCTTTCTTTCTCGCTTTCCATAAGTTTTAAAATTTTTTCACCTAGGGTATCTTCAACATATTTAGCATAAGCACCCGGAAAGCCATTAAGGGCTTTAATAACCAAAGCTGAATCGTTTATTATTAAAGGAGTTTTTAGAATTTCAAAAGCCTGATGAGCTTTTTCGATTGCAACTTCAAGGGGAGTTCCTTGAATTTCCGTTAATTCAAGACTTTTTTGTTCTAAATCAACTATATCACCTAAAACTTGTTTACAAGCTTTAAATTTTAAAGGATTAGAAGTTACAAATATTAGTTTCATTAGTATTGAATTCCCCAAACAACTAAATCATGAGCTTCCTTGCCACAAACTACACATTTGTCACTTATTAATTTTTCATCTTTTAAAATACAACGTGATTTTAATCCTTTAATCTCTTTCATTTTTTCTTCACACTCACTTTTGCCACACCAAGAAGCTTTAATAAAACCAGGATTTTTATCCATAATTTCTTGAACTTCTTTAAAAGTTTTGGCCGTATAAGTCATTTCATCTCGTCTTTTAGTAGCTCTTGTTAATAAATTAGTTTGAATTTTTTCCATTAAAGTTTGAACTTCTAAAGAAATATCAGAGTCTTTTTCAACAGTTATTTTTTCTTTAGTATCTCGTCTTACAAGTGTAATATGACCATTTTCTAAATCGCGACTTCCAATTTCTATTCGAACCGGAATTCCTTTAACCTCAGCCGCTGCAAACTTAAACCCTGGTGATTTTGAAGAATCATCGATTGAAACCGAAATATTTTTACTTTCTAATTGGTCTTTTATCTTTAAAGCTAAATTTAAAACTTCAGGAGCTGAACCTATTGGAATTATTATTGTTTGAAGTGGAGCAATCTTTGGAGGTAAAACTAATCCATCATCATCACTATGAACCATAATAAGCGCTCCAATCATTCTAGATGATACTCCAAAAGAAGTTTGATAAGCATTTTCCCATTCATTATTTTTATTTAAAAATTTAATATCATAAGCTTTGGAAAATCTTTGTCCAAAATAATGCGAAGTTCCAGATTGTAAAGATACTCCATTATACATTAAAGCTTCAATTGTTAATGTATAATCCGCTCCCGCAAATTTTTCTTTTTCCGTTTTTAGCCCTGTTATAGCAGGAATTGCTAAGTAGTCATAGAAAAATTTCTTATAAATATTTTCCATAACAAAGTTGACTTCTTCCATCGCTTCTTCTTTTGTTGCATGAATAGTATGACCCTCTTGCCACCAAAATTCTCTACTTCTTAAAAAAGGTCTGGTTTCTTTTTCCCATCTAACAACCGTACACCACTGATTATATTTAATTGGTAAATCACGATATGATTTAACAATTCCTGAATAGTAATCACTAAATAAGGTTTCACTTGTTGGTCTAATACACATTTTCTCATCAAGTTTTTCGGACCCACCTTGAGTAACCCAAGCAACTTCAGGAGCAAAGCCATTAATTAAATCGCTTTCTTTTTTCATTAAATTTTCAGGAATTAACATTGGAAGAGCAACATTTTGATGATTACTTTGTTTTAACATCGAATCAATTACTGATTGCATTTTTTCCCAAATTGCATAACCATAAGGTTCTAGAATAATACATCCTTTTACATTAGAATAACAGCAAAGTTTAGCTGCCGAAACAACATCAGTATACCATTTTGCAAAATCAACATTTCTTGACGTAATTTTTTGATTAGCCATTTTTTCCTCCTTAAAATAAAAAAGAATCGTACCAGGAGTGCATAGCACGGTACCATCCTTTTTTTAACTTATTTTTTTAACGACAATGCCGGAATATATTTCTATATTCTCTTTAGGGGTAGGAATTATAACACCTTAACACTTGTTTCCACTATACCAAGCTCACTTTGAAAAAATCTTTATAATATTCCCCATCACAAGATTTACAAATTAATATTATCATAAAAAAAATAGGCTTTCAAGTTTTTTTAATCTATTTTCTTTTTATATTGTAGTCTATTTTCTTTTTTGATATTCTTTTTTACAAAAACTTGCAAATTGACAACCTGTACAATCTGGTTTTATAGCTTTACATTTATATCTACCAAATAAAACTAATTGTTTATGTAATTTATTCCATTTTTTTCTTGGAAAAAGTTTTTTTAATTTTTCTTCAATTATTAAAGGGTCTTTTGAATTTACTAGTTGCAAACGATTAGCAACTCTAATTACATGTGTATCAACCGCAAATGATTCTATATCAAAAAGTTCACCTAAAACAACATTAGCTGTCTTTCTCCCAACTCCCTCCATACTTTCAAGTTCTTGATTAGTCTTTGGAACTTTACCATCAAAATTTTCAAGTAAAGCCTTTGAAATAGCTAAAACATTATTAGCCTTTTTATTATAATTTCCAATTGGTCTAATAATTTCTTTAACATCATCTACTAAAGCTTTACTTAATTTTTCTAAAGTATCATATTTTTGATATAGAATACTAGTTACTTTATTAACTCCTTTATCAGTTGTTTGAGCAGATAGCATTACTGCAATTAAAAGTTCATAATCTTTACTATAATTAAGTTCACATTTAGGGTCTTTAAATAATTCATCTAAATAATTTTCAATTTGCAATATATTCTTCTTCATCATCCAACCAATTCCAATCTATAGTTTCATCTATAATACTATTATCTTCTTTTGTAATTTCCTTATTATTTTCTTTAATCTCTTTAATACTTACAATACCTCGACTCTTAAAATCATTAAGAATTCTATCAATATATTTTAAACTATAAACACCATTATCTAAAGCAATTCGAACGGCTTCTTTAATAAGTTCTTCCTCAATATTGTTGGTTTGCCAAACTTTAATTGTTTCAATTTCAATTGCCGATAAACTTCTTCCTAATTCTTTTTCAACAAATTTAAAAATATCATCATTACTTTCTTCTTTTAATTCAGTTTCCGAATTAATTAAGAACGTACTTATTTTTTCATAAAAACTTTTTAAATTAATAACTTCCGTTAAAAGATTATCATCCGTTTTTAAAACATCTAAACTTAAATAACCTTTATCAGCTAAAACGGAAATATAACCCATTACTTCCATAATATCTAAATTTAAATCTTGAGCTATCTTTTCAGGATTAAAATCTAAATTATCTTGTTTATTATATAAATACATTAAAAAAACAAATTCATCCATTTTTAAATTTAATTTTTTAAAATATTTTAAAATATAAAGAGGAATTACAATATTACCATCACTTATTACTTGATTTAATTTAATTTTATTCATAATCCCCTCTTAAGATATAATACTAAGTGAATATTTATAAGAAATATCTTTTAATTCATTAGTTACATAAATATATAGTTTATAAGTATCTGTTTTATTTTTAGCTATTTCGCCATTATATAAAATATCAGCTTTTATATCTTTTAAATTACCACTTTTAATAGTTTGATTATTTAATACTAAAACATAAGCTAAATCATCTCTAGTTAGATTTTTTAAAGTATCCGTAATTTTGATATTAAAATTAGTTTTAGTGTTACTTTTATTTTCAATTGTAAAAATATAAGGATAATTTGTTAACGCTTCTTCTTCTTTTTGTTTTTGTAAATTTTCTAAATTAAATTCTCTAGAATCTTCAAAAGTTACTAGTAATTTTGGATTAGTAAATTTGTCTTTATCTAAAAATGATGTTACAAGAAAACTTGTACCAAAGGCGAAACCAAAAAGAAAAACTACCAAAATAATTTTAAAAACTAATGCTTTTCTCATAAAAACCTCACTTCTTATTTTTTATGATTTAATAAATAAGAAAAAATATTAAAACCAAGTCTTATTGTATCATGACGGAAAATACCGCTTTCATCGGTTATTAAATCATCTTCAATAATTTCTATTGAAGTTAAATTTTCTCTATCTAAAATAACGGGATCTTTTTGTTCTTCAGTTTCATATTTTTTTACAAGTTCTGGGTCCATTTTTTCATGATTAAAAATCCCAACCTCAATTTTTTTCTCTCCTAAATAATTATTTAATAAGTTGATATGGTCACTGGCTTTAAAATCATCTGTTTCTCCTGGTTGAGTTACAATATTACAAACATACATAATATTAGCATCTGATGAATCGATGGCTTTAATTATTTCTTTACATATTAATAAAGGAATAATACTTGTATAAATACTTCCCATACTAAGAATAATAAGGTCAGCATTTTTAATAGCCTTAATTGCATCTCGACTAACTTTAGGCTCCGTCTTGTAATAAACTTTTTTGATTTTTTTAGCCGTTTTCGTAATATTATGTTCTCCTTCAACAATACTATCATCTTCCATTACTCCCATTAAAGTAATAGAATTATCTTCACTTAAAGGAATAACCTTGCCTTTTAAATTTAAAACTTTACTTAAAGCTTTAATTCCTTTACTCATATTACCAGTAATACTTGCCATAGCTGTTAAAAGTAAATTACCAACGGCATGTCCATTTAAATCACTTGTTGTTTGAAAACGATAATTTAAAAGTTCTGAAAATAAGGGCTCCGTTTCTGATAAAGCAATTAAAACCTGTCTAATATCTCCAACCGCGACTTGATTAAATTCACTTCGAAGTCTTCCCGTTGACCTTCCATCATCACAAACCGAAACAATCGTTGTAATATCAACTGGAAAATCTTTTAATCCTTTTAATAGACAGGAAAGTCCTGTACCTCCACCTAAAACTACAACTTTTTTATTCATCATATCACCTTTAAATTAATTTTTCTATGCAAATTGATTATACAACATTTTAACTCGTAATGCACGTCTTTTTAGTAAATGGTTTTAAATTTTATTTTCTTCTCGTAATTTTTTGATATTTTCATCTTGCATATATTCAGAATATAAAATTCGTCTATCAATAATAGTTCCATTTTCAAAAATTTCAATAATTCGGTTAGCAACTGTTTCATTTAATTCATAATCTTGACTTGTAAAAATAATCTCACCTTTAAAATTTTTCATCCCAGTATTAAGTGATGTAATACTTTCAAGGTCAAGGTGATTAGTTGGTTCATCAAAAATTAGAAAATTAGGATTTTCTAACATCATTTTAGCAAGTATAACTCTCGCTTTTTCACCACCTGATAATACCTTTACGCTTTTAAAAACATCATCACCCGAAAATAACATTCGACCTAAAAAGCTTCTTAAAACTTCAACATCATCGATTCTTTTTACTTTTGATAACCACTCAATAATATTTTCATCTTGTAGAAAATATTTATTATTATCATTTTCAAAGTAACTAGCAATAGTATTAGTACTAAATTTAACTTCACCTTTAGTATATTTTTCTTTATGCATTAAAATATTAAATAGTAAAGTTTTTTGGATATTTGAACCAATTATTGCTATTTTATCATCTTTTAAAACTGTAAAGGAAACTTTATTAAGTAATTTTCGGCCATTAACATCAACAGTTAGATTATTAACATTTAATACTTCTCTACTATTTGGTTTTTCAAATTTAAAATCTATAAATGGATATTTTCTTGATGAGGGAATAATTTCTTCTAATTGAATTTTTTCAAGGATTTTCTTTCTAGAAGTTGCTTGTTTACTTTTAGAGGCATTTGCTGAAAATCTAGCAATAAAGTCTTTTAATTCTTTAATTTTATCTTCTTTTTTTCGATTTAAATCTTTAACTTGTTTTAATAAAAGTTCACTTGATTCTCGCCAAAAATCATAATTTCCAGCATAAAGAGTCATTTTTTTGTAATCTATATCTACAATATTAGTACAAACATTATTTAAAAAATGTCTATCATGACTTACCACAATAACACAATTAGGGAAATTAATAATAAATTCCGATAGCCAGTTAACGGCATCAACATCAAGATGATTAGTTGGCTCATCAAGTAATAAAATATCAGGATTTTGAAAGAGACTTTTAGCAAGTAATACTTTAACTTTATCATTATTTTCTAATTCTTTCATTTTTAAATAATGAAATTCGTTTTTAATTCCTAAATTAGCAAGTAAAGTGCTAGCTTCACTTTCAGCTTCCCAACCATTAAGTTCTAGAAACTCAGCCTCAAGTTCTCCAAGCCTTATCCCATCTTGTTCACTAAATTCGGTATGTGTATATAATTCATCTTTTTCACATCTAACATCATATAATTTTTTGTTACCCATGATAACAACATCTATGACTAATTCTTCATCATATTTAAAATGGTCTTGTTCTAAAGTTGAAACTCTGGCTTCTTTTGGAATTATAATTTCTCCAGTTGTTGTTTCTAAAGTTCCATTTAAAAGTTTTAAAAAGGTACTTTTTCCGCTACCATTTGCACCAATTAACCCATAACAAGCGCCATCATTAAATTTTAAATTAACATTTTCAAATAAAGTTTTGGTTCCAAATCTTAAACTAACATTATTAACTGTAATCATATTTTTCCTCTCAGACAATTCATTTTAACACAGGTTATAGTAATTTACTAGAAAAAAGTAAACTTGTCCCGCATTATTAATATTAGTATATTATAATTTTTTAGATAATTCAATTAAATAAAACATATAAATACTATTAGCAATTTAGTTTTATATGTTTTATTTTAAAATCTTATTCGTTAAGCCAAGGAAATTCACGATATATATCAATAACTGCTCGATTATTAGTTAAAGCATTTCCTAACTGGGATTTATTTCCATATTTTGAATTTAAAAGATAATTGGCTGCTTCTTTTTCATTATCATTTATTGTATGAACCTCATATTTTTTATTATTATCCATTAAATTTTGTTTTACTTCTTCTAAATTATTTATATCTTCTTTATTTATCCAAAAACCAACTAAATTTTCAGTTTCATAAGTAAATGCTTTATGAGCATTCTCGGCATCTTTAATTCCATTTGCAAAATTAATGGTTTCATTTACAGTATTATATTTAAATCTTGGTATCCAAACCCAATTACTTGCAATATCTTCCGTCTTAATCTCAGTTCCAACACTTGCTTCTAGATACCTTTGTCTTGTATCTAACTCATTAAATTCCGTTTTTGCAATAAGTAAATTATCTTTTGGATAATCAGTTATCTCTCCTTTAAAATATTTTTCTACTTCTTCATCCGTTAAAGCATCTCTATAAACAAATGCATCACTTATTGTTCCGTTAAAAAACATATTCGTAGCATTACCATTAGAACCAGGATTGGAACCAAGCATAATTGGCGCTGGAGATGGTTTTATTTCCCCAGTAATTGTTGTTTCATCTTTACTTTTTAATTTTCCATCTTGATAAATATAAAGTGTCATCTTGCTATTATCATAAGTTGCAATTGCTGTATACCAAGTATTTAAATTTATAGTTTCTGTAGAA
>CANQMV010000003.1 GCA_947625085.1 uncultured Bacilli bacterium | reverse complement strand
GAAAAATAAAAGAAGAACCCTTGATTTAATTGGGTTCTATCTATATTTCCAAGATAATATTAATTCAGAGATAAAATATATTATTTCGGAACCGAGATAATTCATTGTAAATTCGGGACAATAGGTTCCCTCGCGGAATAAGAACCGCGGGAAACGGGCGCGGATTTACATAAAATGCCAATCAAAGCAGTAACCTGTCGAAGACAGAGATTTATATTTATTAGGTTGCACGCGAATGCGTGCCAAACCACCACCACCTGAAAAACATAAGACATAAAGTCAAAAAATAAATAAAACGTGGCAGAAAGGAATATTGTTAATAATATGAATATTATTAAGATAAGAAAAAGTGGGACTTTCTATAGTGTCTTTGATGATGACTGCTATATATTGTATTTTTTGTTAGGTTATCAAATAAATAATAGTAAAGTAGGATTTCCAAAATCTGCTCTTAATAAAGTAATTAATATATTAGAAGAAAATAAAATTAATTATGAAATAATAGGTGAAGATAGGAATAAAAATTTTAAAACATTAAATAGATATGAAAAATTTGTTAAAAGTGGAAGAGAAAAATATAGTAAAGATAGTCATTATGAAGACTTAATAGATAAATTAAAATGTACTACACCAGAAAAATTAGATAAAATATTATTGACTATTGAAACTATTTTAAATGAATGAAGAAAAATTTATTATTGCTAAACATATAAAAGAATTTATAATGATACTGGATGATTATTTAATTAATTATCCAAGAAAATATTATGAACTTAGAAATAGATTAGTAAATGATAGTTATGAATTATTAGAAATTATTTATACAGCTAATTATATGGAAGTTGAAGAAAGAAAAAATTTACAAATTAAAGGTATTATGAAAATTAGTTTAATTGATTTTTATATAGAACAAAGTTTTAAGAAAAGGATAATAAGTGAAAAACAGTCTATTAGATTAAGTAAGAAGTTATTAAATATTAATAAATTATTAAGAAGTTGGTATGAATATAAATATTAAAGATATAATGAATATCTATGATTTAGAGATTAGAAAGAATTGTCGGAATAAGAGAAAAGTTTATGTATTTGAAAAGAATAAAATGCAAAATATCATAGATATTTATTATGAACTTACTAATTTAACTTATTATCCTAGTAAATATAATATCTTTATAATTAGAGAGCCTAAATATAGAATAGTAATGTCTTTAAAAATAAAAGATAAAGTTATTAATCATTATTTAGCAAGATATGTATTAATACCTAAATTAGATAAATATTTAGATAAGAGAATCGTTGCAACTAGAAAAGGTTATGGAATTGATTATGGAATTAAATTAGTTAAGAAATATTTAGAAATTAATAAGAAATATGGAAAGTTTTATATCTTAAAAATAGATATCAAGAAATATTTTTATAATATAGACCATGAAGTATTGAAGAGTTTACTTGAATGTAAGTTAACAAGTAATGAATATACATTAATTAGTAGAATAATAGATAGTACGAATAGTAGTTATATAAATTTTGATATTGATAAAGAAGTTTGGAATATGATTAAAAAGCGACCATATGATAAAGATAAGTTACTAGATTTACCAAGATATAATGAAGGAAAAGGATTAGGTCTAGGGGCTATGACCAGTCAGTTTTTATCAATATATTATTTATCTAAATTAGACCATTATATAATCCATGATTTACATCTTAAATATATGGTACATTATATGGATGATATAATAATAATTCATAATGATAAAGAATATTTATATGAAGCTTTAAGTAAGATAGAAAAGATAATCCATGATGTATATAAATTAGATGTTAATAAAAAGAAAACGAAGATAGTAAGTAGTAAGGAAGGATTTTGTTTTTTAGGATATCGTTTTATAGTTAGAAATAATAAAACGATTATGAAGATAAAGAGAGATACTATAACTAAAATAAAAAGAAGAGTTAAAGAAGTTAAATATTTGTATAGTAAGGGATATATTAGTTTTGAGAAATGTTTTTCAAGTATTAATACGTATCTTTACAGTTTTAAATATACAAATAATTTTAAAGTAGTAAAAATAGTGAATAAGTATTTTTTTAAAGGGTAGGATAAATAAAAAACACTGGTTGATGGGCTTTTGTCTCCCTCCTCTAACAATTCTAACAATGTTGCTAACTGGAACACGACTGGCAATGTGAACAACAACAACGTGAACAACAACAACGCGGTTCGCCCCAGCCCTTTATAATTAGAATATTGAATTAAGGTTTAATATGTATATGTAAAGGACACTCCTATCCGTGATTTTATCAGAAGGGAAATATAGATAACTTGGTATACGTACTTAAGTTTAGAACTATATTGAGTAAATATAATAGATATTTGTTTTGTAAAAAATTATATAATTGTTATTTAATATTAGAAGGTTTAGATATTAAATTATATAACAATAATAATAACTATTTTTATTACTTTAAGATTAGTTTGATTAAAGATATTATAGATTATATTATGACTATTAATTAGTCTTTTTTTGTCTTATTAAAAATAAATATCAATTTGTAACTAACTTTGCCAAGTTAGTAATATACTACGACATTGGCAAGCCAATAACGAGTGTGCAGGGATATACCTTTTTTGAAATTCCAATTAGGCAACAATATTACAAAACTTTCGTATGTAATATTGATAATAAGTTATACTTTTTATATTGATAAAGACAATGATTTACCATTTAATATAATTTTTTTTAGATAGTGATATTGAAATATTTAATTATTTATTACTTCTTTATTTCGCAAAAACTAAAAAAATTGTAATTTGCGAAATGAATAAACAAAAAAATTAACATTTGACAAAATCATAAAATTCTGATATAATCTTGCTTTAACTTGGGTACACTATGATAAAAATTATTAAAATTGTAATTAAATAATTATAAATTCATATAATTTATCATAGGTTTCCAAAGTAAAAAAATATTTGGAGGAATTTTTATGATAGAGTTATTAAAAAAATATTCTTCAGACTCTCCTGAAGATTGGTATGAGTTTAATAATAAAAAAATTGTAAAACTACGAAATGAATTAAAAACATATCGTAATGGAAAAACATTTTACAGAATAGTTTTTATTGATATTGATGATGTTATTAATAATACAGAACCATATATGCAACAACAATTAAAAGATTTAGGATATTACGAAGCAACTAGTGAATATCGTATGAGTTTAATGAAAAATGCAACTGAAGATAAAAAAAGTTTTGACCAAGAGACCAAAAGGTCATTTGCGCTTTTTAATGATATAGTTGAAGAAACTATTCCTTTAAAGAAAAAAATCGATTATAACTTCATTCATCAAGAAAGTCATTTATTTCCAAATGCGGTTGATTATATAAATAAATTAACTGATGAAGCGTCCCTTGAATTTGATTTTAATGCTTTAGAATCTTCAGTTAAAAAAATAAAAACATTCTATGTATTTTTAACTCATTATAATCCAAGACGAGAAGAAAGTTTAAAAATTATGACTTATTATAAATATTGTCCAGGTATTGATGCTATTATAACTTTACCATTTCATATAATGATAGGGTCATCAATTCAAAATAGTAAAGCAAAAGTTGCTAGAAGTATATTAGGAATTACTCCTAATGAATTTTGTCATTGTTATTTAATTGATAATAGTTTAGGTAATTGTAATAACTTTATGCAAAACAGTGGGAATGCTATTCCATTTTATCAATTCGGCTTCCCTGAATATGGTTCATTATTATTAGGAAAAGAAAGATATGAATTTTCTAATTATAATAAAGAAAGAATGTTAACAACTTTAGAACCAGATAAAATATCCAAAGTTATTCAATTAATCGAAAATGACCGGTTACTTGGAATTGATGAAAGTGTTAATTATAGACAAAAAGCTAAAAGACTTAGTAGGTAAAGTTTAATTAAAACAAAAAATAAATAAAGGAGATTGATTAAATGAAAGACGAATTTACAGAATATTTAAAAAAGTTGTATAGGCAGTATCAAGCAAGTTTAGGAATTCAAAAAGTTGATTATCAAAAAATGAAAAATAATGCTTTATTTTGTGCATGGCTAAAAGACTTAGAGCAACAAATAAAAATTTATCGAAAAACTTTATTTGAACATAAAATTAGTCAAAGCGATATCAAATTAGAGCTTGAAAAAGGGGTATTTGATACAATTGCAAGTACTAGTTCACCAGTAACTTTATTAACTAATTATTCTCGGACCTTTGATAACCAATTTAAAGATTTAGATAGTAGAAGGATTGTTAAAGGTAAACTTAAAGAAGGACCTTATGGAGGAGTTGCAATAACTCTTAAAAATAATCCCATTACGATTTGTATTAATTCAAATTTAAATTATAGTGATACAAGTTACGTTGTTAGTGAAAATCCTTATAATCCTGAAAAAACAATTAGAGATTTAATGTTTTGTCAAGAAAATGGTTTAAATACTTGTTTAGGAATGTTTGGAAAAATAAAAGACCACGATAGGACTCAAAAATTAGAAATACTTGATAACTATGCTACTATAAATGATGGAATAAGAGTTGATAAAACAATTGAAGGTACATATGTATCATTTGTAAAAACGAAAGCGAGATAAAAAGAAGCGAAAATTGCTTCTTTTTTTAATAGTAATTGGTTGTTGAATATATTGGATAGGGATAAGGATAAGGACCTGGAGTTCCTTGAGGAAAATAAACAGGAATTGGACCTTGATTATTATAATTAGGTCTTCCTACTAAATAACCACCAATGCCACCTAAAATAAATGGTCCTAAAAAACCACCACCAATAAAACGGTCACCATTGTTATAAGAACTACTTGAAATATAATTAGGATTTATTTGTTTATAAGATTGATAATTTGTTGGTTTATAATAATTTTTTTGTGGTATATTATAATTAGTATGCATAAAATACTCCTTTCCAAGATATTTTATGTAACAAAGAAAGGAATGTTAAAATGGAAAAAATTGAAAAATTAAGTCAAATATTAGTTAATCATAGTATTAAAGTTCAAGAAGGAGAAAAAGTTTTAATAACTTATCAATCTGAAGAAACAATGCCTCTTATTAGAGCTTTAGTATCTGAAATATTAAATCATAAAGGAATTCCAACTATAAAATATATTGACCCTGAAATTAGTAATTTAGTTAAAGAAAATTTAAATGATGCAATTATTGAAAATAAAAAAAATATTTTAAAATTTGAAGTAGAAGAGTATGATTCTTTTATTCAAATTAGATATACTTTAAGTGATTATTATGATAGAAATGTTGATATTGAAATGAATAATAAATTAAAAAAGGCTTTAAGTAAATATAAAGATATTCAAGTAAATAAAAAGAAATGGGTTCTTTTAAATTATCCAAGTTTTATAGATGCTTATAAAGCCAAAATGACTTATAAGAAATTTTCAGAGTTTGCTTTTGAGGTGATGACTGCTCCATATGACCAAATGTATAGAGATATGTTACCACTTAAAAGACTAATGGAAAAAACTGATAAAGTTCGAATTACCGGTAAAAATACTGATATTACTTTTAGTATTAAAGGCCTTCCAGCAATAATTTGTTCAGGTGAATCTAATATTCCTGATGGGGAAGTTTTTACGGCTCCAGTTTTAGATAGTATTAATGGAACAATTACTTATAATACAGAATCTCCATATGATGGATATATTTTTGAAGATGTTAGTTTAACATTTAAAAATGGTAAAATTGTTGAAGCAAAATGCAAAAATAATTCTGAAAAATTAAATGAAATTTTAGATACTGACGAAGGAAGTAGACGAGTAGGTGAATTTTCCTTTGGTCTAAATCCTAAAATATTAAATCCAATTGGCGATATTTTATATGATGAAAAAATAGGTGGTAGTATTCATTTTACTCCAGGTTCTGCCTATAAAGAATGTTTTAACGGTAATGTTTCCGATATTCACTGGGATATGGTTTTAATTCAAAGAAAAGACTACGGTGGCGGAGAAATTTACTTTGATGATGTTTTAATTAGAAAAGATGGATTATTTGTTTTAGATGAACTTAAAAATTTAAATTATGATTTAAAATAAGGTAGAACTTTGTTTCTACTTTTATTGTTTCTAATAATATTTTATGATATAGTAAATAAATGAAGTTGGTGATTAAATGGAAAAATTAGCTGTAAAAACTAAAGATGAAAATTTACTTAAAGTAAATTATGCTAAAGAATTAAAAGATGATGATTTTAAAGAATTAGTTGATAATTTAGATATAGATTTTAATATTAAAATAAAATATACATCTAGATTAAAAGAAGCAACATTAGAATTTAAAAATTGTAAAAATTGCAAATCACTACTTGGATGTCAAAATAGCATGAAAGGATTTCGGTTAACGCCTGTTGTTTCTAATCGTCATCTTACATTTATTTATCAAAAATGTGATTTTAAAGAACAAATGGAAGATAAAAATCGCTTTTTAAAAAATATTTATTTTTATGAAGTACCACCTATTTTAAAAAGTGCTTGTTTTAAAAATATTTATAAAGATGATAAAAATAGGTTAGAAATTATTAAAAAAATTAAAGCCTTTTATGATTCATATCGTAAAAATAGTGAATGTAAAGGTATTTATTTAAATGGAAATTTTGGCTCTGGAAAATCTTATTTAATTGCCTCTTTATTTAATGAACTTGCTAAACTTAATAAAGAAAGTGCTATTATTTATTTTCCAGAATTTTTAAGGAGTTTAAAAGAAAATTTTAACAATAATAATTCTGAATCAAAAGATTTATTTAATCAAATTAAAGAAGTACCACTTTTATTAATTGATGATATTGGAGCTGAAAAATTAACTGATTGGTCTAGAGATGAAATATTAGGAAGTATTTTACAATATCGAATGGATTACAAATTACCAACCTTCTTCACTTCTAATCTTACTATTGAAGAACTCGAAAATCACTTACAAATAACCAAATCATCGTTAGATAAAATAAAAGCAAGACGAATTATCGAAAGAATAAAATTTTTAACAGATGAAGTAACTTTAATTGGTATTAATAGAAGGAGTGAATAAAATGAATGAGCGAGTATTAATGTTGGAACCTAATTATGAACAAGATAAAAATTTCCAAATTGATATTAACGCTTATTTTTTAAAATTTTTACGAACTTTAAAAAAAATATCCCTTGATTATAATGAAACTAGAGATTATTCTTATTTAAAAAATATACTTAAGATTTTAAATAAAAATATAGATTTTTTAAATTTTCAAAGTTTTGAAAAACGAAAAGAAGAGGTTTTAATTATTTTAGAATTTTATAAAAAAAATAGTATACCTAGTAATTTAAACTTTTTAACTTTTAGAGAAATAACTAATACTCTAACAAAGATAATGATTGAAAAAAATATAGAAAATTTGTTATATGAAGTTATTTTTAAATATAAAAAATTAGAATATCTTGATAAGGTAATAGAAGCAAATAGTGAAGTTTTAAATAAAAAAATTTTTCAAATACCGATTTTTTTAAAAGTTATTTTTGAATATATAAAAAGTTTAACTATGAAAAATCAAGGTTTATGTTTATATTATGAAAGAGTTATTAATAAATTTTTAAATAATAAAGACTTCATTATAACTCCTAATATGCAAGTAAATATAAAAATCTCGGTGGATAAATATTTAAAGTTTGAAAATGAAGAAGCCTTAAGGATAAGAATTAGAAAAATTTTAAATCGAATTAATAATAAAAAAAATTTATTTTCATTATTTTCAATTGGGAAAGTGGAAAATTCTAATACGAATTTTAAAAAATTAGATGAAGAAGTTCGGTTAAAAATAAATGATTATATTATGACTATTGATGAAGATGAGGCTTTAGTTTTAGATGATGCTACTTCTTTAGAAGTACTTAAAAATGGTAATATTATTCATAAAATTCATATAGCTGACCCCTTTGCTTATGTTACTTATAATTCTAAGTTAATTAAAAATGCCAAATTAAAATCGTCGACTATTTATCAAAAAGATATTCAAATTCCAATGTTTCCACTTTCCCTAGCTGGAGATTCTTGGTCTTTAGTTAAAGGAAAAAGACGTTATACAAAAACTTTTTGTTTTGAATATGATTCTAATTTTAATTTAGTTAATAGTTATTTTTTAAATACAACAATTGAAGTATCGGAAAGGACCAGTTATAATGCTTTAAATGAATTATATAAAAAAGGTGGCAAAGATAAAGAAAGTGAATTAATGTTATATTATTATGCTAGAATTTTAGAAACCTTAAAGAAGATGTTAAAAAATGTTTCTTATTATGAAGCAAATAAAAGTAGTAATTTAGTTGGTAATTTACAATTTTTAGGTAATTTTTCCGAAGATTTAGTTGCCCATTCGATGATTTTAACGGGTTATAAAGTTGCTGATTATTTCAAAACCAATAAACTTCCTTATGTTTATAGATGTCAAGAAATTGATACAACTTTTGAAGAATTAATTGCTAAAATGAAATTTCAATCCCATTCCAGTGAATATTCCAAAATGTTAAAAAAGTTAAATGGTTATCAAGCTAAGTCCTTTTATACGGTTGATAATATAGGTCATGTTGGTTTACAACTTCCCTGTTATTCTCATATTACAAGTCCCTTAAGACGTTATGCTGATTTATTAAATATCGAGGCTCTTAATTTACTTTATTTTAAAAAATCTAGTGATAAAGAGATTGCAAATTTAGAAAGTAAAATGCGAGAAAGTTGTACTTATTTGAATTTTCAAAGAAATACAATCGAAGATTATTTAAAAGTAAAAGAAAAAAAACTATAATAGTAAATTACTAAAATAACTAAAATTTCTATTCATTTTAAGTTATTTATGCTAAAATTAGTAAAGAGAGTGATATTATGTTAAAAGATTTAAAAGTAGTATTCATGGGAACTCCTGAATTTAGTTTGAATATTTTAAATGCATTAATCATTAATACTAAAGTTATAGGAGTTGTTTGTCAACCTGATAAATTAGTGGGAAGAAAAAAAGAATTAGCAAGTCCACCTATTAAAACTTTAGCTTTACAAAATAATATTCCCGTTTTTCAACCTCTAAAAATAAAAAAAGATTATCAAGATATTTTAAATTTAAAACCAGATATTATTATTACATGTGCTTATGGGCAAATTTTACCAAAAGAAATTTTAGATTATCCTAAATATGGTTGCATAAATGTTCATGCTTCCTTGCTTCCAAGTCTTCGAGGTGGTTCACCAATTCAAAGAGCCATAATTAATGGAGATAAGGAAACTGGTATTACTATTATGCATATGGATTTAGGAATGGATACAGGAGATATTATTTCATTAGCAAAAATTCCTATTGAAGATTCTGATACCTATCAAACTTTACATGATAAATTAAGTAAGTTAGGAGAAGATTTATTAATTGAAACTCTTCCTAGTATTATAACTGGAACTGCTAAAAGCGTAAAACAAGATGAGGCTTTAGCAACTTATGGATATAATATTACAAGAGCTGATGAATTATTAGATTTTAACTTAGAAATTACTAAAATTTATAATAAAATTCGGGGATTAAGTCCTAAACCTGGAAGTTATTTAATGCTAGATTCTAAAATTGTTAAAATTTATGAAGCCGAAAAAGTTTATGATTTAAGTTATCAAGACCACCAAAATGGGGAAATAGTTAAAGTTGATAAAGGAATTTTTATTAAAGCTAAAGATGGTTTAATAAAAATAAAAACCTTACAAATGGAAGGTAAAAAGAAAGTAGATGCCGTTAGTTTTTTAAATGGTTATAGCAAAAATTTAATTGGCGAAGTTGTAAATAGGAGTTTATATGAGAGATGAAAAAGGAAATATTACAATTAAATCAGTTTATAAATGGCTAAGAAGTGATACGGGAAAAAGATATTCATTTTTTATCTTTTACTTTTTCTTTTTTCTAATTTTATATCTAGCTTTTTCTTTTAATCAAAATTCTAATAACCAACTGAAACCAACCGAAGAACAAGAAGAAACAACGCTTAGTTTGCCATTTAATACTAAAAATTTAGAAGATAATTCCTATAAATTTAATTATACAATTACTAAAAATGATGAAGTAGATGAGTATTTAGGTGAAAAAAACAAATTACAAATTACTTTAACAAACGATTCGAAAACTTATCTTTTTTCATATCAAAATGGTAAATTAATAAATAATGAGACTGATTCTTTTAATGTAAACTTTTTAGATTTATATGAATTAAAAAGAATTATCAAAAATGCTACTTTAACAAAAGAAGTAAAATTTACATCAACTGATGAATATGAATATACTTATGAAATAAAAACGTCGGAACTTGCAACTTTATTTTCTTTAGATTATGAAAATACGGATGTAAATCAAATTACTGTTACAACTGATAGTACTAAAAATATTAAAAAAATAACTTTGAATCTTTTAAACTTCATGAATGAAGAAATAATAAATAATGAAGATAATCGTGATACTGATAAACTAACAACTTATCTTATTACAATAACATATGGTGAAATATGAATAAAGTAATTTTAATTGATGGTAACAATTTATTATATCGTAGTTATTATGCAACTGCTTATAGTGGTAGTTTAATGCGAAATTCTAAAAATTTTCCAACGAATGCCTTATATGGGCTTATAAATATGCTAAATAAAATTATAAATGAAGAATCGCCAACCCATATTATGATAGCTTTTGATAAAGGAAAAACTTTTCGGCATGATAAATATGAAACCTATAAAGCAGGGCGAAGTGAAACCCCTGATGATTTAAAAAAACAATTTAGTGTTGCTTATGAACTTGCAACTGCAATGGGCATAAAACATTACGAAATAGATAATTATGAGGCTGATGATATTATTGGAACGTTTGCTAGTTTCATAGATACCTTAGACGATACAAGTGCTTTAATTGTTAGTAGCGATAAAGACTTATTACAATTGATTTCTCCAAAAGTTAAAGTTAAATTATTAAAATCTAATGACTATATTATGATGGATAAAGCTAAATTTTTCGAAGTTTATGGAGTAGATGACCCTTTAAAAATGATTGATTTAAAATCATTAATGGGAGATACCAGTGATAATATTCCAGGAGTTAAAGGAATTGGTGAAAAAACGGCTATTTCTTTAATTCAAAAATATGGTTCTTTAGATGGAGTTTATGAAAATTTAGATAGTATTACTTCAAAAACCAGAGAAAAGTTAATAAATGATAAAGAAAATGCTTATATGAGTTATGATATTGCAACTATATATAGAAAAGTTCCAATTAATTTAAATTTAGATGATATAAAATATTTAGGTATTAATAAAGAAGAATATGAAAATATTTTAACGGAATTAGAATTTTATTCTTTACTTAAAAAATTAGATATAAAAAAGCCTAATTCAGCACTTAAATATGATTATCAAGAAATAACTAATTTAGCTGATTTAAAACTTGAATCTCCTTATGCTATTTATTTAGAAACCTTAGGATATAATTATCATAAAGATATACCACTTGGTGTTTCAATTAAAGATAAAAATAATCTTTATTATATAAAATTTTCCTTACTTGAAAATACTGATTTCTTTTTTGATGGGAAAGAAAAATATACTTATGATTTAAAAAAATTACTTTATGTTTTTAGACGTTATCAGATAAAAATAGATAAAAAGATTGATGATTTAATGTTAATTAGTTATCTACTTAATAAAAATATAAAAACTGATGTTGCATATCTTGCCAATAGTTATCAATATGAGATTAAATTTTATGATAAAATTTATGGAAGTGAAATAACTTGTAAATTTCCAAAAGATGATTCTTATATTAAAGAAATAGCTTTAAAAGCAGTATTTATTTATAATGAATATGAAAAAATATATCAAGAATTAGTCAAAGAAGATATGGTTTCTTTATATGAAAATTTAGAAAAACCTTTAACTTATGTATTAGAAAAAATGGAAACTAATGGTTTTTTAGTTGATGTTAATTATTTAAATGAAATGGGTGAAGAATTAGATAAAAGTTTAAAAAAATTAGAAAATCTTATTCATGAATTAGCCGGAGTACCTTTTAATATTTTATCTCCTAAACAACTGGGGGATGTGTTGTTTAAAAATTTAAAAATTCCTTATCCTAAAAAAATAAAAGGTGATAATTATTCAACTAGTAAAGATATTTTAGATAAGTTAAAAGGAAAATATGAAATTGTTAATTTAGTGCTTGAATATCGAGCTATTTCGAAAATGAAATCTAATTATGTAATTGGTATTATTAATGAAATTGAAGAAGATGGTAAAATTCATACTATTTATAATCAAACTTTAACAAGAACTGGGCGACTTTCGAGTGAACGACCTAATTTACAAAATATACCAATTCGGGATGAATTAGGTAAATTAATAAGAAAGGCTTTTATTCCAAAACCTGGTAATAAAATTGCTTCCTTTGATTATTCTCAAATTGAACTTCGAGTTTTTGCCCATATGGCTCAGGCAACGGATATGATTAATGCTTTTAAAAATGGAATTGATATTCATACCAAAACAGCTAGTCAAATTTTTAATGTTCCAGTTTCCGAGGTTACTAAAGAAATGCGCCGGAAAGCTAAAGCGGTTAATTTTGGTATCATATATGGAATTTCTAGTTTTGGCTTATCTGAAGATTTAGGAATTAATATTGATGAAGCTAAATTATTCATAGATAAATATTTAGAAACATTCCCTGGTATTAAAGATTATATGAATTCTTTAGTTTATGAGGCTTATAAAAATGGTTATGTTAAGACCTTGACTAATCGTAAAAGAATAATTGAAGAAATTAATAATAAAAATTATATTATTAGACAAAGTGGAGAACGAATGGCTTTGAACACTCCAATTCAAGGAACTGCAGCCGATATTTTAAAAAAGGCTATGGTAGAAATCGATAATGAAATGTCAAGATTAAACTTAAAAAGTCGAATGCTTGTTCAAGTTCACGATGAGTTAGTTTTTGAAGTTGAAAAAGAAGAAATTGAAACTTTGAGAGATTTAGTTATTCGGATTATGACAAGTTCGGCAACTTTAAGTGTTCCTTTAGAAGTAGATTATGAAATAGGGGATAATTGGTATGATGCTAAATAAGGAGAAATATGAAAAGTACTAATGAATTAATTAAAGAGAAAATTTTAAAAATTAGAAAATTACGTGATAAAATTTATGAAGCAAATTTAGATGATAGTTCCAAAGGAGTTATGCTAATATCTTTACAAGATATGGAAAAAGAATATCAAAATGAATATGCTAGAAATTTACAAACTAAAAGTTTCTTTGAAGATATCAAGGTTCCAAATGATTATGAAAAAGTAGAAATACCTTCGGATAGAGATTCTTATAAATATACCAAATATTATGACTATAAATTAGGAATCTATGAACAAGATAATTTAAGTCTAATAAAAAATGCTATTTTAAAATCAGAAACCCTTTCCTTAGAACTTGATGAACAAACCCTTTTATTTCAAGCCTTAAAATATTATTTAAAAAGATTTGAAAGTCTTATTCATGAAGTTGAAAGAAATAGAGATTTTGTTCAAAATGGTTTTTCAACTAAAAATAATAAATAAATTCTTAAAGTAAAAAATTAAGAATTTTTTTTATACTTATGTAAATAAAAGTAAACTACCTTGTTAATTATTATTTGAAAGATTATAATATAAATCAATCAAATTAAGAGGAGGATTTTGAAATGAAAAGATTATAAGTAAGTAATAAGATTAATTTTAAATAAAAATATTTTTAAGTTAAAATTAGTCTAAAAAGTGGTTTTTGAAGTAGAAAAAAAATTATAAGGAGCAACTAATGATGAAAGAACCAAGATTAATTAAGAAAAAAAGAAATATTAAATTTACGAAAAAAGAGAAAAAGATTTTTGCTTTCTCAGTTTTTGGTTTAATATTTATAATTTTAGGAAGTAGTTACGCTTATTTTAAAGCTTTTGATAGAAATAATAATATTTTAAGTTTTCAAAATGGCGATTTAAATATGAAAGTTGATACAACAACTAAGTTTATGAATTTAAATACCGATAATTTAAGTGATGAAAACTCTAATATTCCTTTTATTTTAACTTTAACAAATACTGGGGAAAAAGAAATTAAAAAGTTTGTAGTTAAATTAAGTGATTATTATAAAGATAAAACTATTAAATATGAAATTAGTACTGATAAGGGATTAACTTATACCAAAACTAAAACATTAAATAAAGATATGATAATTTATACAGGTTATAATTTAAATAAAAATGAATCAGAAATGCTTTATGTTAAAATATATGATAATGAAGCGGGTGTTTCTAATTTAGAAAATAAAAATTATGATACTAATGTAATAGTTGATTTATATTCTTTTAATGATGCAACTTATTTAATAGATGAAATAAAAAATACTAAAAATAAAGAAAAAGGAATTGAAGCTATTAATCAAAATGGGCAAAGTTATGATAAAGAAAAAGATATTATAAGAGAATATCGGTATGTAGGTTTAGATGTTAATAATTATTTAAAATTTAACAATGAATTATGGAGAATAGTTGGAGTATTTTCAGAAATTGATGATGATTTAGAAGTAGTTGAATATGTTAAAATAATAAAAAATGATAATTTAAAAGATTATATTTTACCAACTAATTATGTATTTAGAGATAAAAATTATAATATTAAATTATTAGAAAATGAGCAAAAAAGTGAAGCTAGTAATTTAGCTTATTGGAATTACTATCAAGAAAAAGATGGCTATCTTGGTAATAATGATTGGGGAGAAGCTGGACTTGCTTATTATTTAAATAATTATTCAGATGAAAGTGCTAATAAAGTTGCTGGTTATTTAAGTTTATTAGAAAATAATGCTCAAAAAATGCTTAATTCTAGTCTTTATTATTTAGGAAATGTAAGTCTTAGTAATTTAGATAGTAATACTATTTATATAGAAGAGCGAAATGCTAAAAATATTTATGAAATTAATCAATCAAGATGGCGAGGATTAGTTGGACTATTATATCCAAGTGATTACTTATTCTCATTTTCTAAAAATAAAAGTTGGTTAGAAACCTTATTTACAAAAAATAATAATATTTGGTTGTTATCACCAGCTAGTAAAGATAAAAATTCGGCTATTTGTTTAAATAATTCAAAACTTAATTATTGTAATGTAGAAACCCCGGGTCTTATTTATCCAACTATTAATTTAAATTCTAAAGTAAAAGTTGCAAGTGGTGATGGAAGTAGTTTAGAGCCATATATCGTTATTTTTGATTAATAAAAAACTTAAGGAAGAAGTAATAATTTATCCTTAAGTTTTATTTTTTTTAGAAAGTTGGCTGGAAATTCATAAGTATAATAAACATTCTTTTTAATAATGACTTTATTTTTAGGAACATTTTGAAAAATATATAAGATAGTATTATTTTTATCAGTCATTAAAATATCAATTTTTTCTTTCATAAAAAAAGTATGGATACTATTAGTTTTAAAACGCATACAACTGGAAATATTAGTTTTGCCCATAAAGCCTTTTAATTTTTTCCAAAAAGTATCGGCAAGTTCTAAATTAATAACTTTTTCATTAATTGCTACTTTCATAAATACCTCTTTACAATTATTTAAATTTAATATATCATATAAGTGATAAATGTCAAGGAAATGAGTGATAGTGTGAGTGATAACTGGTTGTTAAATCAAAAACCTTCTTTAAATTTATCGTTAGTTCCAGATGAATTAAAATTTTCTAAGGAAGAGTACATTGAAATACTTCGATTTATAGATGAATACCTACATTCCGCAGATTTTAAAGAAGGAGAAAGTGCATATGACTGTTTATCAGATATAGATAAAGTTACGGTAACCAATTGGGCTTTGCGAATTTATAATCGTTCTTCGGAAGTAGCTCCAAGTATTACTAAGACTTTAAAAGAAATAATTTCATCATTAGGAGTTGGAGTTGAACTTTTAGGTTATAATATATCTGATTTTGAAGTTACCCCTAATAAAAAAAATAATACTATTAAAAGTATAGATAGTTTAAAAAGAAAAATAATTCATGATGCTAATCTTTTTTATAATGATGATTATAATATGTCAGGCTCAAAGATTAGAGATGGAATTCGTTATACTGTAATTATTCATGATGATATATATTTAGATATAGTTGATAAAATTTTACAACAATTAGCAAGTCTTGGTTATCAGATAGATTTAAAAAATCATTGGGTTGATGCAAGTAATTTTTGGACTTCTGAAAATAAAGATAAATGGATGAAAGTTGGTTGTCAAGGAATAAATGCTAAAATTGTTTGTCCAAATAATCTGGATGTTTTTGAAATTCAATTTCATACGCCAATGGAACATCAAATAAAAGAAGGCTCGACAAGAGATTTATATAAAGTTTTAAGAGATGCTTCATTAGAATTAGAATGGATACTTAGATTAGAAAGATATCGAACGTTTTTACAATCGACAATCGTTCCACCGGATACCGAAAGTTTAAAAGCTTGTGATTATAGATTTGTTGCAAATGAAAAAAGGAGGTAAGTAGTATGCAAGATTTAAATATTAATGATAATAATAAAGACGGCATAGATACTATATTGGTTGAATATTATAAAATTCCTCAAGGAGAAACAGAAAGTTATCTAATGGTTTTAAACCGAAAAGAAGCCTATCTTTTAGGAAATGATGGTTTATGGAGAAAAAGACCAGGGCTATTTCGTTATATATTTAGAAATTCTGATTATGATGGAATTATTCCAGAAGCTATTACACCAGATAGGGCTATCTTTGAAAGTAGCAATCGTAAAAGATTAACGAAAAATAAAATTAGACATTAAATAACAAGGAAATTCTTGTTATTTTTTTTTAATGATAGTATAATTAATATAGAAAGTAGGATTAAAATGGCAAAGAAAAAAAAGAAAAAGGAAACTAAGAAAAAATTTCAATATCAAGTCGAGTTATATGGTATTTTATATATATTAATGGGAATACTAGGAATATGTGGATATGGTCCTTGTGGGGAACTTATCTGTGCATTTTCAGCTTTTTTGTTTGGTTGTTTATATTTTATTTTTTTAATTGCTTTAATAATACTTGGTTTTTATATAATTTTAAAAAAAGAATATCCTGATTTTTTAAATACAAAGTTAGTTGGAGTTTATGTTTTAATAGTTGGTTTATTAACACTTTTACACATGTCATATGTTAAAGATGGTTTTACTTCTTTTAGTAATACAATGCAATTAACATTTTCAAATGTAATGCATGTTTTTGATATTGTAAGTGGCGCAAGTAGGAATTTAACATTTCAAAATATTGGGGGAGGCTTAGTTGGCGGTTTTTTCTTAAGTTTGTTTGCTAGTTTATTTGCTGTTAATGGAGTTAAAATAATTTATGTTGTTTTAATTACTTTTGGAATTATAATTATTACTGGGATTAGCATTGCTGATTTAATTAAAAAATTCGTTACTCAAAGTAAAAAAATGATGCCTCATAAAAAAGATATTCAAGAAGAAAGTGAACGAGATGTTAAAATCAATGACCATGAAGATGAAGATGTCGATTCTGGAAAAATTGTTATTTCTGATATTAAAGAATTAAAAAGTGCTAAAATTGTTGATAATAATGAAGAAGATATCAAGCAATCGGAAAGTTTAGTTGAAGATTCAAGAGTAAAACCAAATGAAAATTATCAACTTCCACCTTTATCACTTCTTGACCCACCTAAAAAGACGAAAAATAATAATCAAGCTAATATTGAAAGTAATATTAAAAAATTAGAAGAAGTTTTACGAGAATTTGGCATAATTGGTCATGTCGTGGAAGTTACAGTCGGACCTTCAATTACTCAATATGAATTAGAATTAAAAGCGGGAACTAAATTAAGTAAATTAACCTCTATTAATAAAGAGATAAGTTTAGCTCTTGCCAAAAAAGATGTTCGAATTCAAGCGCCAATTCCAGGAAAAAGTACGGTTGGAATTGAAATTTCCAATGAAACAGCAACTACGGTTTATGTTCGAGAAATAATGGAAAAATTAATTGCTGAAAAATCAAATAATAAATTATTAGTTGCCCTTGGCAAAGATATTTTAAGTAAAGCAAAATACTGCGAAATTAATAAAACGCCCCATTTATTAGTAGCTGGAGCAACCGGGTCTGGTAAATCAGTTTGTATTAATTGTATTTTAGTAAGTATTTTAATGAATGCAAAACCAGATGAAGTTAAACTTTTATTAGTTGACCCTAAAAAAGTTGAATTATCTGTCTTTAATGGAGTTCCTCATTTATTAGCTCCAGTTGTAACTGACCCTAAAAAGGCTAGTGTTGCTCTTGCTAAAATTGTTAAAGAAATGGAAGATAGATATGATATCTTTGAAGAAAAAGGTGTAAAAAATATTGGTAGTTACAATGAAATGGTGGAAAAGAAAAATAAAACTTTAGGTGATGATGCTAAATTAAAGAAAATGCCTTATATTGTAGTAATTGTTGATGAACTTGCTGACTTGATGTTGGTTGCTTCTAAAGAAGTAGAAGATTCAATTATGAGAATTACCCAAATGGCAAGAGCAGCTGGAATTCATTTAATTATTGCAACTCAAAGACCTTCAACTGATGTTATTACCGGAGTTATTAAAGCAAATATTCCATCCAGAATTTCCTTTGCCGTTTCTAGTGGAATCGATTCAAGAACTATTTTGGATATGACGGGAGCTGAGAAATTACTTGGTAGGGGGGATATGTTATTTTTACCAATGGGAGAATCAACTCCAACTCGTATTCAAGGTGCTTGGATTACGGAAGAAGAAGTTAAAAGAGTAGTTGATTATACTATAAGTCAACAAAAAGCTATCTATGATGAAAAATTAATGAATTTAACTTCAAATGAATCATCTGAAAAAATAGATGCTAATACTAATATCAAAGAAGAATATGATGACCCACTTTATGATGATATTGTTGAATTTGTAATTACCAGTGGTAAAGCTAGTGCTTCCCTTCTTCAAAGAAGATTTAAACTTGGTTACAATAGAGCTGCAAGAATTGTTGACTTACTTGAAGAAAGAGGCATTATTGGACCTCAAAATGGTTCAAAACCTAGAGAAGTTTTAGTTAAACTTGAAAATGAAAATTCCGAAAATGATACCGAATAATATTTACTAAAAAATAATAATATGCTATTATTATTATAAAAGAATAAGGAGGATGTATGAATATAAGTTATTTATTAAGTGTTTTAGATTTATACTTATTAAAAGATAAAAATAACAAATTGATTATTGAAGTTGATAATAATCAAGATTTAATTAAAGTTCATTTTTCTTATTCAACTGATTCTTTAAATAAAACCTTTGTAAAAATTCCTAAAGAAGATTTTTTCAAAAATATAAAAGATTTTATAAATAAAGTTCAAGGTAATTTTCAAGTATTAAATGAAGATATGGAAACAAAGACTAAATATATTGTTACTTTTTCGGAAGGAAGAAAGTTAGCATTTAATAATTTTTCACATGATGAACTGACATTAATTAGAGATAAATTTAACAATTTAAATCGTGAATTTAGTTTTAACAAAGTAGAAGAGGTTACTTATAATCAAATATTTAAGAAAACTGAAAATACTAAATTTGCTTTTTCAATGGGTTTTTCTAATTATATAACTTTATTTCTTACTTCGATTTGGTTTTTAGATATTTTCATGATTGCCCTTTGGATTTTTAAAGCTTTTAATAAATAGCTTTTTAGAAATTATTGGTTATATAAATTAAATATGCTATAATATTAATTAATTTATGGGAGGATTTATGCAACAAGTTTATAATTTAACCCCGGCTGATAATTATATTGTCTATAATAAAGGCATTATTAGTTCAGAAAAAATTAAAATATTAACAAATTTATATCAACCAATTATTGGTTTTACCGCGGTTTCTTTATATTTAACGTTATTTAATGATTTAAATAAAAAAAAGATTGAAAGTGAAGAATTTACCCATCATCATTTAATGACTAGTATGCAATTAAAATTAGAAAATATTTTAACTGCTAGAAATAAACTTGAAGGAATTGGTCTTTTAAAAACGTATCTTAAAGAAGGGGAAATTAATAGTTATATTTATATACTTTATTCTCCTATCAGTGCTTATGAGTTTTTTAATCATCCAATTTTAAATATTGTTTTATATAATAACATTGGAACAGTTGAATATGAAAAACTACAAACTTATTATAAAGTTCCAAGAATTACCGTAAAAGATTATAATGATATTACTTTAAGTTTTGAAGAAGTTTTTTCTCCGATTACAAATACGAATTTACTTTTTGATAACGGGGATATTAAGAATGATAAAAAGTTAAATTTAGTTATAAAAAGTAATTTTGATATTAATTTATTAATTGATAGTATTCCAAAAAGACTAATAAGTGATAAATGTTTTAATGAAGATACTAAAGAATTAATTTTAAATTTAGCTTATATTTATAAAATTGATAATTTAAATATGCAAGGGTTGGTTCGAAGTTCTCTAAATGAAAGAGGTCTAATAGATAAAAATGAACTTCGAAAAAGTGCTAGAAATTATTATCAGTTTGAAAATAATGGAAGACTTCCAACTTTAATTTATAATCGTCAGCCTGAGTATTTAAAAACGCCACTGGGGTCTGATTCTAAACTGGCTAAAATGATTTATATGTTTGAAAATACAAGTCCTTATGATTTTTTAAAGAAAAGTTATGGTAATGTTGAACCTACTAATCGTGATAAAAAGTTATTGGAAAATTTAATGCTTGAACAAAAATTAAATCCGGGAGTAGTTAATGTTTTAATCGATTATGTTTTAAAAATCAATAATAAGAAATTAAATAAAGACTATATTGAGACAATCGTTGGGCAGTGGAAACGTTTAAAGGTTGAAACAGTTGTTGATGCTATGGAAGTTTGTCGGAAGGAACATAAAAAATTAAAGAAAACAATTTTTAAAGGTGACTATAAAAATACTAATAAAAGTTATTTTGAAGATAATAGTAATTTACCTCTATGGTTTGATAAAAAAATTGAAAAAGAAGATACTGATTTAAGTGAGCTTAATGAAGTTTTAAAAGAGTTTGAATAAGTTCTTTTAAAACTTTTTATTTTATGGTAAAATATTTTCAAGAGGTGCACTTATGAAAAAAGTTAAAGTAGCTTTATTAATTGGTTTATGTTTTTTTACATTTAATTTTTTAAATATAATGGATGTTCAAGCTGCTGTTCCATCTGGTGGACTAGATTGTGTTTATTATAGTTCAGGCTCATCCGATGCTATAGAAGCTTCAAATACTTTTATATTTACTATTAATCAAAAAAAACAAATGACATTTGAGTTATTTGGCAAATATGCTAGTGTTTCTACCCGAACTAATATGGTTAATGGTGTAATAAGTGGAGACCAAGATAGTTCTTTTTTTGCTTCATATTTTGATAATAATGATAGTTGTCCTTCTCAGGTATATTATGCATTTCTACGTACAACTTCTAATAATTATGAAGGAGGTTCTATTTCCCTAACTGATTTTGAAACAATTCAATCACCAAATCAGCAAGTTTGTAATGAAGCAGCGGGAATTACAACTAATTGTTGGGAGATGGGAACATGGATAAAAAAGACAGAAACATCAGGTGGAGAATATGAAGGCCAAACTTCTTACGAGGGGACAGAACTAGTTATTGATGGCTTAATTTATTATCAAGTTTATGGCAAATCAAAAATAACTATAGCTAAGACTAATGTAACTGTTAATGGTGAATATACAGGAACTATATGGACCAGTGGAGCTTCTAATTCAGATTCTCATGTAATTTATATTAAATTTGATGTAAATGATGATGACGTTGGAGATTTGAAAAATATTCTTGATAACAAAAATACTGACAAATATCCAAGATATTTAGTTGAAACAAAAGAATATGACGAAAATAAGAAAGCCAATGTTTGGAGATTTACTAATGACCTTAACAAACTTAATGAAAAAGTTGAGATAAATACCAATAATGTTTATATATTAAGTAAATATTATCTTAGTTTAATTGACCGCAAAGACGATTTAACTGAAACTTGTGAAAACCTTTTTGGAACTGATTTTTTAAATTTTTTAAATAATAATGTTATTAAAACTATATATATAGGTATTCCAATATTATTAATTTTATTAACAACTTTTGATTTTGCTAAAGTAGTATTTATAGATGATAAAGATGGTATTCAAAATGCTTTTAAGAAAATGACAACAAGAATAATAGCCGCGGTTTTAATATTTTTAGTACCAAATATTATAATATTTGCAAATAATATTATTGGAAGTAGGAAAGTCGAAGAATGTTCAAGGGCTATAAAACAAGGCATAAATAGTACAAAAGAAAATAGTGAAGATATTATTAATGAGTAATATCAAGGGAAACTAAATTTACACCTTAATGTCAAATTGTAAATAATTTAAAAAAAATCATAAAATTTGTTGACTTCTGTCGAACTATATGATAAATTATAATTGCTTAGTAAGAATAACAACTCTATGTGAATTGCTTCGACTATAATATTTATTCTTTTGAATATTTATTATAAGTGATGGACTCAATATATATTCTTTTGGAATTTATATTTTAGTCTTTATATAAATTAAATGATTTTAATTTATATTATAGCTTTGATTAGCTATTTAGAATAATTAACTTTATTCTTTGATTACCTAGTGGGTAATAAGTATTATTAATTAATACTTTAGCAATTTAGTAGAAAGTTATCTGGTAAGAAAAATTATATCAAAAGTATAATCTTTATCGCCACTAAGTAGGACAATTGTTTTGAGAGGAGAAACTCAAAGATAAGTAGTTGTTGTAAATACTGATAATATTTATTAAAAAATTTATATTATTTAATAAATAATATAAATGGTACAACTTTTTCTAAACTCATTACAGATAGTTTTATCAGAACTATCTGTTTTTCGTATTAATTATAATTTATTTTGATTTTTTAACATATACTTAATTGGTGGTATATGTTTTTAAATTTAATTAATATCATTAAAGAAATGCTTTTTTTTACAGGAAGTTATTCTAATAATTTATTTCCTGAGCCCTTATCAAAAAATGAAGAAGATGAATGCATAAGACTTATGAAAGAAGGTTCAAAGGAAGAAAAAGAACAAGCTCGTAGTAAATTAATAGAACATAATTTAAGATTAGTAGCTCATATAGTAAAAAAATTTGAACATGATGTATCCTTTCAAGATGATTTAATTTCCATTGGAACAATTGGACTTATTAAAGGAATAGATACTTATTCAAAAGATAAAAACGTAAGACTTACGACTTATTCAGCTCGTTGTATTCAAAACGAAATTTTAATGTATTACAGAAGTAATAATAAATATAATAAAAATATATCCATAAATGAAAGCATAGGTTTTGATAAAGATGGCAATGAAATAACAATTGTTGATGTATTAAAATCAGATAAACCAGATTTTGCTCTTGATTTATATCAAAAAGAAAATATTAAATTATTAAGTGAATATGTTAAAGTTTTAACTAAAAGAGAAAAAGAAATAATTGCTTATCGTTATGGACTTAATAATCAAGATGAATTAACTCAAAAAGAAATCGCTAAAAAATTACATATTTCAAGAAGTTATGTCTCCCGTATTGAAAAACGCGCTTTAACCAAAATGCTAAGAGAATTTATTATAAATAAAAAAGATTAGTATAATTTTTTAAATTTAATTTATATTAATAAGGGAGGATAAAATGTTTGAAGATATTTTAGATAGTGATTCTTATATGAAATGTGACATTTATGAAGAAGAAGATAAATATCATATTGAAATTGACTTACCTGGGTTTAAAAGAGAACATTTAAAAATTGAATTTAACCATGGTTATCTAACGGTTTTAGCGAGTAAAAAAGAAGATAATGCTCTAAATAATAAAAATTATATTAAAAGAGAAAGAACCTATGGTGTATATAAAAGAGATTTTTATGTTGGAAATATTGACTATAGTAAGATAAATGCTAAATATAAAGATGGAGTTTTAATAATTGAGGTTACAAAAAGCCCTGATATTAAAGATAAAAAAACTATTGAAATAAAATAGTTTTAAGCATTGATAAATATTTTTAAAGCCGATTTTATTCGGTTTTTTTGTTGCCAAAAAGTATTGTAATAATTATATTATTTTGATAGAATTATTATGACTTTTAAAAATATATTTAAAAACGGGGGGATATATGCAAATGGATGATACTATAAATAATAAAGATGAGTTTTCATATTTTAATTCACATATTATTACTAGAGAAATATTAATTAATAAATATTATTATTTACTTGATGAAGTTGTTAACAAAATAAATTTACAACCTTTAAATAAAAAATTATTAAAAGATTTTGGAGTCTTTGAATTAAAAAGATTTATAGATAATTATAAAAAAGATTTTGGAATGTATGAAGAGTATTTAAAAGATTGTCTTGAAAAGTTATTTAATGATAGTAATTTAGAATTAATTATGAAAAATGCTGAAGTTCTTAAAAGAAATTTAATATATATAGACCAAAATAAAATAGCTTATCAATTTTTTGAATTATTAAAAGATATAATTAAAAAAGAAGAATCACCTTTTTTAACCCAAGAAAATTTTTTAAAATTAAAAAAATTATATTTTTCATTTAGCACAGAAGAACAAGAAATTATCAAAGAATTTTATCTTGATAAAAAAACGATATTTCAAATTGCTACTTCTTATAAAATGTCTAAAGAATTAGTTTTAATTATAATTTCTAATTGTATAGTTCAAATTTCTGAATTATTAAATCAATATAATATTCAAAAATATGAAAGACCTAAAAAAGTATCGAGAACTAATATTATTAGATATGCAAATATTTATGAATATTTTAAAGATTATAGTGAAGATGAAGTTGATAGAGTTTTATTACTTTTAGATGATGAAGAAAGAAGAATTATTAAACTTAGAGAGAGTTTAGATTGGTTTCCTAAAAATGTTTTACTTTATAAAGAAAGACTTTATGAAGTTATACTTCCAAAAATGGACAATTTATTAAAAAGTAAATATAAAAAAATAAAGAAAAGATAAAAATTAAAATGTAAAATTGACAATTTATTAATTTTATGATATAATGTAGCCGTATAAAAGGAGTGGGGTATGAATAATTATACTAGTAAAAGAGTTAAAAAAAGTTTTGATGAAATATTTAAAATTGTAGGAGAAGAATTAGCTAAAAAAGAAAATAATCTTTATTTAAAAAAGATGGATTATGAACATTATACTAAATTAAGTGATTCTACTAAAAAGAATTTTGATGAAATAGTTAGTGATTTAATTAATTATCGAACTAATTCTAAATTTAACAATGAATTACAAAATCTTAACTATTTAACACCTAAAAAAATTAATAATGCTTCAGAGTTAATGGAATTTGCTAAAGAATGTTACGATAAAAAGTTAGAAATTAAAAATTCGGGAAGTAATACGGGGGCTTTAACTAACTTTTTTATGAGAACTGAAAGGGTAAAACAAAGAAATAAAAAATTTATAAATAATCAAAAAGGTAAAAGAAAAAGTAAGATAGATGCTTATAATAAGGCAATTAGTACACCTTTAGGAAAAGCAAAAAAAATTTGGCCAAAAGCATTGATAATTGCAGGTAGTGGTTTAGCTTTATATGCTGCATCTAGTTTAGTATTTCCGTCATTAGGAATGTTTATTGCGTCTCAAACCGTTCGATCACTTGTAACTATAGCCATTAGTGGAACTTTAGGTGGAATTATAGTAAAAAATGGTTATGATATTTCAAGGTTAACTTATGGTCTTATAAAAGATGGTAAAAAAAGAATTAGTGATACTTATAAAGATGCTAGAAGTAGAGTTAATTGGAATTTAGATGAGGATACATTAAGAGTTGACGAAGATATAGAAATAAATAATGCTCCGACAAACAGTAATATAGATGAAGAATTTGAAGAACAGCCAGAAATAGGAGTTGAAGAAAAAGAAACGGAATTACCAAATGCTCTCGGAGAAAAAATAAACTTTACTCCAACAAATCCTGATTTAGAAGAAGAGCAACCAGAAATAGGAGTTGAAGAAAAAGAAACGGAATTACCAAGTGTTCAAGAGGAAAGAATAATTCCTGAACCAGCTACAACAACAGGAGTAACTCCTAAAGTAGAACGTAGACTAATAATTCCAGAAAATTATAATCAACGAAACTATCAATTAGAAAGAAAAAATAGTTATCAACAAATAGAGGAACTAGTAAGAGAATTAGATACTTATCGAAATGAAAAAATTAATAATATATTAAAAATTGAAAAAGATATTCAACAGTTAGAAAAAGAAGAAAACTTTCAAAATGATGATTATTTTCAAAATGAATATCGCAAATTACAAATATTAAAATCTAAAGAAAAAGAAAAATTAAGTAAAATAGAGAATACATTAAGAGAAGTTGAAAAAAGCTATCAAAATAATACTAATAGTACTGATTACGAAATTAGAGATTATAGAAGAAAATAAGATTAATAAAGTAAAGGGAAGGTTAAAATATGAATCTATTAATGGTTAAAAAAGATATTGATGAAATTTTTAAATATGTTGGGGGAAAAATATCTATAAAAAATTTAAATTATCGAAAATATCTTCAATTGTCAACTGAAGATAAAAAAGATATTTTAAAAACCCTTTCTGTTACTTTAAGATGCTCTTGGATGGAACAAAATAAAGAGTTTCAAAAAGCAAAATATAATGTTACTAAAGCTTTCCATAGAAATATAGAAGATGGCAAAAGTTTTTTGAAAATAGCTTATATTGTTAATGAAAAAAATAAAAAGTTTAAAGAGATTCAAAAAAGTAATAAAGCAAGATTTAAAGATAAAAAAGTTTTAAAAATGAAAAATACTAAAATATCAGTTCAAGAGAAAAAAATAATAAAAAATATAAAAGAAAATAAATCCTATATTTTTTCATCTGTTGTATCAATGGTTGGGTTAAATGCGGCTGGAACGTTATTGATGCTTGCATTAAAACATCCAATTCCTTTATTAGCAAATGCGGTAATAAATCCTTATGTTTATGGAATTATCTTTGCTTCTATGACGGCATATACTATTGGTAAAACAATAGGAGTTGTTGTATCTAATAATAATATCAAAAGATTGCAAAGAAAACTTAAACGATTAGGCAATGTAGATTATGTTTTTAGAGATTTTGAAGCTATCGATGATATTGATAAAACTATTGAAAAAAGAACAGTAAGACCAGAAATAAAAAAGGATGGTCCTGATAAAAGACTTATTACTGCAAGCAAAAGAGCAAAATATGAAAGTCAACTTCCAAGTAGAACGCAAACTAGTTTTACTTCAGAAAATTTATTAACTAAACCATCAAATGAAAAATATAATATTGAAGATTCTTATACTGTTGAAAAAACTATAGATGATACTAAAGATATTCGAAAACCAGTAAGAGAAAGTAATAATGTAGCATCAAGATATAATCCTTATACAGATTATCCTGAAACTGTTAAAACTCCAGTTTTCTATAAAAAAGATGAACGTGAAGGAAAAATTCTTACTTTTCCAAATTCAAAAAATAATCAAATAGTAACTGGAGACTCAGGAATAAATAAAGCAGCTAATAATAATCCTGCAAAAAAAATATTAATAATTCCAGAAACTGCTAGAGGATATAGTAGTACTAATCAATCAGTTTCAAAAGAATCAATGTTATATCAACAACTTTCCGAACGAGAAAAAGAATTATGTATTAAAATTCAAAATTTAAAAGAAAATATTTCTTTAGTTGAAAATAAAGCTAAAAACACTCGAGTATCAACGCAAAAATCACATATAGAATTATATAATAGAAATGTTGATTCTAGTTATGTTGATTACTATGCTCAAAGAAGAAAATTGAAAAAAGAATTAGCAATATTGGAAGCTGAATATCAAGTTTGTGTTATGAGTTTAAATAGTTTAGACCATCAAACAGTAAATAGTAATTCATATTGCAAAGAATATATGAAAAAATATATTGCTTAGGGAAAAAATTATTAATTTTTTCCTTTTTTCGTTTTTAAATAATATTAATATATTTACAAATTTAATTTTTGTAGTATAATATAGACGCAATTTAAAGATAAATATAAATTAAAAATATTTACTTTCTTTTTCTCTGATGTTATACTAAATTATATACTATAGAGACTATAAGTTTGGAGGGTTGCTAATGGAATATGCGGTAAGAGCTATTTTTTCATTGTTAGATAAAGCAATATATTCTGTTGTTGAAACACTTATGCAATTAATTATTGATTTAGCTAATTTGCAATTATTTTCTAATAGTACAATTACTGAATTTGCTAATCGAATTTATATAATTCTTGGATTAGTTATGTTTTTTAAGATAACTATATCATTTATTCAAATTTTAATAAATCCAGATAAAATGAATGATAAAGAACAAGGACTTGGAAACATTCTAAAAAGAGTTGCTATTTCAATGATTTTAATTGTTTTTGTACCATCAATTTTTAGACTTGCAAGGCAAGTTCAATCATATGTAATTCCAATTATACCAAGAGTACTTTTAGGGGTTACTGTTGATCCTAACCAAGATGATCCTAATACTCAAGAGAGGATGAATGCTACTGCTAGAATGATGGCATTTTATTCGTTTTTACCATTTTTTACTTATGATAATGAATCATGTAATCATGGCGAAATTTTAGGTTCTAGTTCTTATGGTAGTAATAATGAAATATGGTCGGTTTGGACAGCAATTGAACACATTTATGATCAAGATTCATGTTCAACTAATTCCAATCATTTTAAATATTATTATGGATATGGACTTTCAACTGTAGTAGGTGCTTATTTAATTTATGTTTTAGTGTCTGTTGCTGTTGTAATTGCTATTCGAGCAATTAAACTTGCTATTTGTGAATTTGCTGCACCTATTCCAATTGCAAGTTATATTGACCCTAAAACTTCAAAAGGTGCATTTGATAGTTGGGTAAATATTACAGTAAAAACATATCTTGATTTATTTATTAGATTAATTATTGTTTATTTTGTTGTATTTGTTTTTCAAACTATTTTTGATTCTGATAATCTTGCTACAATGTTTGCAAATATTGAAGGTGGTTTTTGGAGTAAACGTGGACTTTTAATAACACTTTTTATAATAGTTGGTTTATTGCAATTTGTTAAACAAGCCCCTAAATTTATTTCTGATTTACTTGGAATTAAAGATGGTGGTGGCAATTTGATGGGAATGTTTAAAGGAGAAGGTTGGAAACAAATTGGAAATTCAATTGGAGGACTTGCTGGTACAGCTTTATCAGCTGGTGGTGTGGCTGTTGGAAATGCTAAATATGCGCTCCATAATCATGAAACTAATAGAAAAGCTTTAACACGGGCTTTAGGAGGATTTTTTGGAGCTGCGAGACGTGGTGCGGTTGCAACTGTTAAAGGTGAAGGCTGGAAGGGTGCTTATAGCAATAATATAGCAACAACTTCTAGGATTTCTCATCGTCGTTCTGATTCTAAATTTATTGCTAGAGCAAGTCTAGAGGAATATAATAGTTCTAAAAATAGTTATGATGATGCTTTTGAAACTGCAAAAAAAGATATTATGAAAAAATATCAGGAACAAGAAAGAGCTATTAAAACTTCTTCTTTATCAACTGAAGAAAAAAATAAAGAACTCACAAAAGCTATTAATGCAAGAGATGCTGCAATTAAGGAAGCTGAAAGTTCTCATCAGAAAAAAATTGCTTCTATACCAAGGCCAATTCAACCAGTTAGAGATAGAATGCGAGGAGCAATATCTGGTCTGCAAGGCCTTTCTGTTCCAACCGGTTCTGCTTATTCAAATGCTGCTTCAAAACTTTCCGGATTACGTAGTAATATTTTTACTGGCGAAGCAATGAAAAAATTAAGAGAAGAAGGTTCAAAATTGGATGGAGTTTTACATGATTATGAAATAGGTGGAGAACATTATAAGTTTGATTATTCTACATTACAAAATTATCTTCAACAAGTTGAAACAGGTAAATTTGGTGGTATTATTAAAGATAATGATGGTAAAGAGGTTGAAGTTGCATCCAACGTCGTAAAAGAGTTATTTAGTAGGGCTGAAAAAAATGGAGCTATTGATTATATAAATGCGGCACTTACTACAGATAAAGTAAAAACTGCTGATGGAGACATTGTTCACATTGATAATGTAACAATGACTGAAATGCATAAACAAGTTCCTGGATTAATTGCTGGGCTTGAAATTGATGATAATGCTAAACAACATTTACAAGAATTATATAGAGCAGATGTTGGTCAGTTCTATAAAGAACTTTCAGATATTTCTAAGCAATATGAAACAATTGGTACTAGACGTTCTGCATATGAGCAAAGCCAAAATGAAAGTAAAAATGGTTAAATATAAAAGTTTAAAAATAAATAAGGAGTGTGATATAGGTGAATCAATATTTGATACCTGCAAATACAAAAAAGGGGAGCTTAATTTTTGGTTTGTTCATGCCTATTGATTTAATTATCTTTTTAGTAGGAATGGCAATAACATTTATAGCACTACTTGCTATATCTAATTTAAATATTTTAGATAACTATACATCAATACTTGCAATTCTTCCAGCGCTTATTGCTGTTTTTCTAGTATTTCCTTTTCCAAATTATCATAATATACGAGTTGCAATTGGGGAAGTAATAATTTTCTATACAAATAGGCAAAAATACACTTGGAGAGGATGGTGTTCAAGTTATGAATTCAAAGATAAGTAATGGTAATGTTCCAATTTCCAATGTGGGAAATATTCCAACAAAAAATCCCAATACCCAACCAAGAAAAAATTCCTCTTCTCCTTATACTGAAGATTGGATTAATGTAAAAAGTATTTCTAATGGAATGATAAATTTACCTCATAACGAAAAAGTTACAGGGGTTAAAATTCAACCTAAAAATATTTTTATTCTTGATCCTTTACAACAACAAAGAGTTTTAAATGCGATGGGAAATTTTTACAACTTATTAAATTTTGAATTTTGGATGATTTCAGCTGATAGACCAGTTGATATTTCGGTTTACCAATCTCAACTTCAAATTATGCTTCAAAATGCTCAACTTCCTGCGCAAATTAAAATAATTTCTCAAGATATTGATAAAGCTAATATGTTTATTAATAATCAAGTTGTTGATACTGAATATTACATTTTATTCAAAGAAAAAAATCCAGATGAAATAGGTAAGCGTATTCGTTTATTAATAAATGGTCTTGCTAATTGCGGACTTAATGCAAGTCAAACCTCTAACGATGATTTAAGAATGCTTCTTGATAACTTCTTAAATGGAGGGGTAAAAACTGAATTTGGAACGGTGGTGGTAGAATGAGCATATTTAAAAGTGAAATAGCACCTAAAGGCTTACAATTTAATCCAAGTGATTTTAATATAAGTGATAAATATGCAACTATTTTGACTGTTATATCTTATCCTAAAATTATTCAACCGGGTTATTTAGCGGATTTGACTAATACTCCGGGAATAAAGGTTGTTATAAAACATATCCCAGTTCCTTTTACAATGCTTCAGAAAATGATTAACAAACAAATAGCAGATTATAAACAACGTTATCAAGAAGAAAAAGATAGAACTATGCAAGAGAGAATTCGCCAAGATTTTGAATCACTTGAATATTTTATTTCAATGCTTGCGGCAAATCAATCTATGATTTTTGATTTTCAAATGCATATTATGATAACTGCTAATTCAAGAGAGGAATTAGAATTAAAGAAAACTAATGTAAAAAATTATTTAGATTCGTTAGAACTTCGTGCAGTAACATTAAGATTTGAACAAGAAACAATTTTTAAATCAATGTTACCAATTTTTCCAAAGCAAAAAATAGAGCAAAGAATTGGAACAATAATTCCATCTGTTACAATTGCTGGAATGTATCCTTTTGTATTTGATTCAATTAAAGATCCTGGATTAGCAAATTTAATAGGTATTGATTTTTCTGGAGGAGTAATTTTATTTAATCAATTTTTATATAAATTTCGAAAAGAGTCTAATCGAAATAATGCTAATATGATTATTTTAGGTGGCTCTGGCTCAGGTAAATCAACAGCAGCTAAACTTTTATTAAGAGGTCATATTCGAAATGGTTGTCAAATTGTTGCAATCGATCCTGAAAATGAACTTGAAGATATGACAATGTTATATGGAGGAGATACTGTTGATCTTGGTAAGGGTGGCACATTTGGTATGATTAATCCTCTTGAAGTGGTTTTAGATGTTGATGAAGAAGAAATAGCACAAGGACTTGGACATACAGTTTTAACAAGAACATTACAATTTTTAAAAGCTTTTATGCATTATTATTATCCAGATATTGAAGATGATGTTCAAACATTATTTAGTGAAATAGTTCAAGATACATATAGGCGTTTTGATATTAATTTTGATACCAATTTCATGATGAAACGAAGCGAAGATTTTCCAATTTTTAGTGATGTTTATGCAACTATTCGTGGTAGATTAACCTCGCTTACTGAAAAAACACATGAAAGAGATGTAATGGAAAGACTTGAACTTAAAGTAAGACCTTTTGTTAGAGAACTTAGTTATTACTTTAATGGTCATACAACAATTAGACGGGATAGTAACTATATTGTATTTAATATTAAAGAATTAATGAATCAAGATACAAATATAAAAAATGCTTTATTTTTCAATATTTTAAAATTTGCTTGGAGTTTATGTCTTGATAAAAATCGGGATACTATTTTAATGGTTGATGAGGCTCATGTGTTACTTGGTGGAAAAAATATTTTAGGAGCTGACTTTTTAGCTCAAGTTCAAAGACGAAGTCGAAAATATAATACGGGAACAATTATTATTACCCAGCAACCAAGTGATTTTTCTGACCCTGAAGTAATTACCCAAGGTAAAGCTATTTTTGACAATGCATCATACTATATGATAATGCAGTTACGAAAACAAGCTGTTGAAGATTTAGCTCATTTAGTTGATTTAAATGAAAATGAAATTGAAAATATAAAACGTTATTCACAAGGACAAGCATTATTTGTTTGTGGTTCTAGACGAATGCAAATAGATATTGTTGTAACACAAGAAGAATTAGAATCATTTGGTTCAGGCGGAGGATTATAAAAAAATTAAAGTAGTTAAGAGGTGAGTCGTATGAATGAAGATGAAAAAGAAGAAAAACAAAAATTAGAGCAAGCTGGTACTAATACGGCTCATACTGCTGGTAAAGCAGCAGCTACTTACTTTGGAGGAACACTTGGAAATATTGCTTATGATAAAATTTCTCAAACTAAAATAGGGCAGAAAATTGAACAAGGGGTAGGAGAAGCTATTTCCAAAGTTCCAATTGCAAATAAATTAAATAAAAAACTTAATGATAGTGGAGCAGTTGACGTTGCTTCTAATGTAATAGATAAAAGTAGTGGAAGTGGTACTTTAAATAATAGAAATTTAAATCTTCCAAGAAGAAGTCAACCATTAAACTCTAATCTTTCTAACCAAACTTCTGATGTTCCGGAGGCTTTAAAAAATAGACATCAAAATCAATCGCTTAGAAATCGGTTTTTAAATGAAAGTAATTTAGCTTCAACTACTAATGATAGCAATAACAATACTACTGATTCTGAAACTACTGATTCAGTAACAGAAGAAAATGATACGGAAGCTAATGATATTGTCAAAAATATTGGTAAAGTTAGTCGAATAGTTAAAATTATTTCTTTGATTTCACCTATAATTATTCCCATTATCGGTGCTATTCTTGTTATTATTTTAGTCGTAAATTTTTTTAGCCCCTTTATAGCAATTTATCAATTTTTTGTTGACTTAGTATATAATAATACTGAAAATTCTTCATATATTTTTTCAGAGTCTGACCCGGAAAGACAAAAGTTAGAAAAAGAATTTTATGATAAGATTGAAGAAACAATTAATGACTATAAAGAAAAATATGGAGTTACTATAGATAAATATTTATTACAATCAATTTTAGTATATCGTTATATGAATAAACCAATAGATGATTTGTTTTCAACTGATTCAGGAATAACAGATGCAGACTTAGAAAATGCTTTAGATAGTTTAAATAAAGAACCAACAGCAGGCTCTGAAAATAATTCTACTGAAACAGAAACTTCTGAGGGAACAACTATTGATTATACTTCAGCAACTAAAAAAATTGGCGTAGTTGCCTCTTTAATGATAAAAAAAGATGAAAATAATACTTATAAAACAGATATAGAAATAGATGGGGTAACTTATAATAATTTATTAGAGAGTGATTTTTTAACTTCATATTACAGTGAATTTTTAGTTAATAATGATGAAAATTCAAAAAGAAATTTATTAAATAATATTTATAATTTTGCAGATATTGCAAGAAATATGTTTGAGGATAAAGCAGTTAGTTCTAATTTTGTATCAGATTCAGGTGCAGTTTATTTACAAACTTGTTTTACCCCTTATACAATAAAAATTTTAAATGGTTTGACAGTTTATAATAATCCCTTAACTAATGAAGGAACAGAATATCCAACTTTTCTTAATTTAACTGATTATATAAAAGGGACTATAATGGGAGAAGTTCAAAGTTACATGAAAGATGAGTATCGTGAAGGAATTAAGGCCCTTTCTATTGTTGCCTTATCGTTTATGTTAAATGATTCCAAAAGTGGTTTTGATTTAAAAACGGGGGAATTTTATTTTCCAACTGGCAATTGCAGACAAGTAACTTGTGACCCTCATTATGGTTGTCAATATTTTTATGGAAATCATAAATATGGTACCGCTTATACTGGAACTAATCGTTTTTCAGGCGTAACTCCTCATAGACCTTTAACAGAAGAACAAAATGCTTTTTTGGATGAAATAATTGGAGAAATATTTGGTGATGTTATTGTAAAAAAAGGCGTAACCCCAGAAACTTTTACTGGAAGTAAAGATGTACAAAGTTTACATCATTATAACAATACTTCTAACGATAATTATGTTCCAGGGTATGCTTTACCTCAAGTTGAAGCAATGAATGATGCTAAAAATGGTATGACTTATATTGAAATTTTAAATAAATATTTTTCAGCGATTGATTTTGATATTATCAATATCAAAGAAGGTTTATACTTTGAAACCGAAGAAGATTATGAAGGAAGTATTAAATTAAACGAAGATTTTCATTTTTATCAATCTGATTATAAAGGCAGCAATAGTTTTTGTGAAGGTGGTACTATTTCTGCAAGAGGTTGTAGTGTATCATCAACAGCAATTGCAGTTTCTTTATTAACTAATCAAAGACATGACCCGCTTGAAATAAGTCAAAAATTAAAAAGTGCTGGACGATGCAATGGTGATAGGTCAAGTTATGCAGTATCTGCTGCTAGTCTTTATAATTTATCATCTTATACGGTTTTAAAAAATGATAAAAATGGTCTTAATAAATTGCTTAGTGACCTTGCAACTGGAAATAGTGTTGTTGTTGCAAGAATTGCTCCTAATGCTAAAAGATATAAAACTTCAAGTGGACATTATATAGCCTTAGTTGGAGTTAAAACGGAGGATGAAAGAAACAAGGTATTAGTATGGGACCCTGGTTCAAAAAGTTCATCACGTGATAATTATTGGGCTGACTTTGAAAGTGATATAGTAAGTGTTGCTAATGCTAGTCAATCATTTGTAGTTCTTTCAAGGAGGTAAGAAGATGAAATTAAAAAAACTAATTTTTGTTTTAATTATTCCTTTTCTTTTAAGTGGTTGTGCTGATGTTAATTATAATTTAAATATTAAAAGAGATTTATCAGCTGATGAAAAAGTTTTTATAACGGCAACAACTGAGTATTTTAATAATTTTTATAGAGAATTTCCAAGAACGGTTGTTAAAAGTTTTTATGATAATGATGAAGTAATGAGTGTTTTAAAAAATAATAATTATTCTTACCAAATGGTAACTGAAAGTATTTCTAAACCAGGAGTTGAAGCTTCAAAAAAATTTAATAATTTATCTGAATATGCAGCATCAACGGTTTTTAAAGACCAAATGTTTGAAGATATAAAGGTAACAACTGATAATAATTTAGTTACGATTAAAACTAATGGTTTTTTACCATATGTTGAAGATGAAACGGATGTAAGATATCCTATTTCAAATTTAAATATTAATATTAAATTACCTTATGTTGTAACTTCTAATAATGCTGATAGTTATAATAAAAAGACTAATACTTATACTTGGAATATTAATTCCGAAACTCTTGATAAAGAAATTAATTTAACATTTGATAAATCGAAAATATATGTGTATAATTTAGTTATGTATATATCAATTGCAATATTATGTGTAATTGGCTTAATAGTAGTTTTAATCGTATTTCATTTACGAAAAAGAAACAAAACCAATAATAAAGTTGCATGATTTTGAAAGGGTGAGAAAATGAAATTAAAAATACGTTTTGATGTTAACGATATGAAAAAGTTTTTAATTATTTGTTTAATACTTCTTTATATTGTTGCAGTTGCCATTTCTAATTTATCAAGTTTAACTTCAACGGGGGAATTTACAGGGTTAAATCCCTTACTAGCTTTTAGAAAAGATTTAATTGCTTCTACTTTAGTTTTTTATTTTGTAGCACTTATAGCTCTTTTACTTAGTTGTAAAAGTTATTTCTTTGAATTTGATAAGGGCTTTGGTATTTCAACTGAAAAAAAATCTGATAGCGATGGTTATTCAAAATGGTGTGATATTAAAGATATGAAAAAACAACTAAAATTGGTTTTACCAACTGATGTTCATTCAGATTATGCTGGAATTGCCTTAATAAATGATGGTAAGAAAATTTATGTTGATGATAGTGAATATCATAATTTAGTAATAGGTTCAACCGGAAGTGGTAAAACAACAGCTATTATTTATCCAATGATTGAATTATTATCAAAACATGGAGAATCAATGATTATCACCGACCCTAAGGGAGAATTATACGAAAAGAAAAGTAATATGTTAAGAGCTAAAGGCTATAAGATTATTATTTTAAATTTCCGTGACCCAATTCGAGGTAATGCATGGAATCCGTTAAGTTTACCTTATAAATTATGGAAAAATGGTAATCAAGATAAAGCTATTGAATTACTAGATGATTTAGCCTTAAATATTTTGTATGATGAATCAAATAAAAATGCGGACCCTTTTTGGGAAAAAACTTCAGCTGATTACTTTTCAGGACTTTGTCTCGGTTTATTTGAAGATGCTAAAGAAGAAGAAATTAATTTAAATACTATTAGTTTAATGACTACAGTTGGAGAAGAAAAAATTGGTGGTAGTACTTATGTAAAAGAATATTTTAATAGTAAAGACCCAAATGGAGCTGCATATATTGGTGCATCAAGTACTATTCTAGCTCCAAATGAAACCAAGATGAGTATAATTGCCGTTTTCAAACAAAAAATTAAACTCTTTGCTTCTCGAGCTAATTTATCAGAAATGTTATCCTATAGTGATTTTGATATTCAAGATATTGGAAAACAAAAAACGGCTGTTTTTATTGTTATTCAAGATGAAAAGAAAACTTACCATGCTTTAGTAACCATTTTAATTAAACAAATTTATGAAACTTTAATTGATGTTGCTCAAGCTCATGATGGAAAATTACCAATTAGAACTAATTTTCTTTTAGATGAGTTTGCTAATATGCCACCTTTAAAAGATGTAACAACCATGATAACTGCAGCTAGAAGTAGATTAATGCGATTTACGATGATTATTCAAAACTTTGCTCAATTAAATGAAGTTTATGGAGAACAAAATGCTGAAACTATTAAAGGCAACTGTGGTAACATGATTTATTTAATTTCAACTGAGTTAAGAGCTCTTGAAGAAATTAGTAAAATGTGTGGCGAAATAAAAGTTAAAACTGGAAAAGACGAAAAAGAAAAAGAAGAAACTAGACCATTAATTACCATTAGTGATTTGCAAAAATTGAAAATGAATGAAGTTATAATTAGACGGTTAAGAATGCCACCTTTTAAAACTAAATTAACTCCTGACTATAAAATGAGTTGGGGAAGACCATTTAAATTAGCATCTCTTTCTAATATTACTCCAAGAGAAAAAAGAGAAGTAAAGACATTTGATATTCGCGAATTTGTCAAAAATAAAAAGAAAGAAAATGCTCTTAATTCATCACCATTTCCAGGCTTTGGGGGCTTTGATGGCGGAAATCCTTTTGGAGGCTCATCTTTTCCACCACCATTTCCAGGTTTGTTTGAAAATAATAATCTTCCACCTTCAAATGATGAATCAAAAATTGATGTAGATAAAATATTACAAAATTTGGATGCTAAGATTGCTGAAATTGAAGCTGAAGAAAAGCGATTAGCAGAGGAAGAAGAGCAAGCTAAACAAAAAGTTGATTTAGAAAATGAACAATTAACATCTGATAATGATAATGGGCAAATTCCAAGTGAAGTTCCTAAATTAGATAATCAAGTTCCAGATGCTAATATTTTAACTGAAAAGATTAATGTAAATCAACCTAAGGAACCAGATTTTAAAGATTTTTTAGATACTTTTAAAGAAGATGATTTTCAAGTTCCACCTAAAGATAGTGAATATTTAGAGGAAGATACTAATCCTCAAAATATTGATGAATTAATTAATAAAATTAAAGAAAAATCTTTAGAAGCTAATAAAGAAAATATAAAACCTAATATGGATTTAAAAGAAGATAATAAATATCAAGAAGTTAGTGATGATGAATTTTTCGATGACTTCTTCGATGAATAATCTTCTTTTTTTTGAAACAACAATTGCTAAAAAATCTAAATTGCACTCATAAATTATTAAAAATAAAAAGAAAATTTATAAAATTATATTATTTTAAATAAATATATGTATAAAAAATTGTATATCATCTTAAAGAACTTCAAAATGAGGCTCTTTTTTAGGTGATATTTTGATAAATGAAATAATTAAAGATTATAGCGATTTAATTTATTATATTAAGGAATTTGTTTAAAGATAGAAAATAAATATTTTTAATATAATTTTTTGATTTTAATAGTATTTTTAGGTTTTATATTTTTTATATAGTAATTACATTTGTCTTTTAAATCAGATAAATTTATGACATTTTCAATTATTTTATTTCTTATTTCATTATCTAAATTATCCATTTTTAAATAAAATTTTTTATATTTTAAAGGACTGATTCCTATAATTTTAGAAAAAGTTTCAGAATAATATTCAAGATTAGTGAATCCATATAAAAGAGCAACTTTTAGACATGAATAATTTGGATTTACAATATCATTTAGGGAATTATAAATTCTCATTCTGTTAAGATAATCATTGATGGTTATTCCAATTTCTTTTTTAAATAAACGAATAATATAAAATTTATTATAATGAAACATTTCTTCTAAATAATTTAATTCAATTTTTTGATATAAATTATTATTTAAAAAAATTAAGATGTTAATTATTAATGGTTTAGAATACATAATATCACCTTTTTATTGTCATATTTTAATAAAAAATAGTTAAAAAGTCAATATTGTTTAAAAAATATCAATAATTCTGCTTTAATTATATATCAAGAGGTGATATTATGAAATTTGCCAAATGGGCAACAACTAAGGAAATGCAAGATGTTTTAACTGAAAATAAGTTAAATGCTAAGGAATTTAAAAATGGAATTCCAATAATTTATGATAAGGGAAGTGTTTATGTAAATAGTAAAGACGGACATACACTTTTAGTTTCAGCTATGGGAAGTGGTAAAACACAAAGTATAGTTTTACCATTTATTAGAACAACGATTAAATCTCATGAATCAATGGTTGTTATTGATAAAAAAGGTGAAATGTTAGAAAAAAATATTAAAAGTCTTAAAGAGGAAGGATATAAAACTTATGTATTTAATTTTGAAAGACCAAAATTAGGAACTTGTTTTAACCCTTTATATTTGCCTTATGAATTTTATAAAAAAGATGATTTTGATACAGTATATAAATTACTTGATAAAATAGGTTTCTATTTATTTTCTGATAATAATGAGTCTGATCCGTATTGGACTAAGACAACTATTGATTTTTTTGAAGGACTAGTTTTACATTTATTTAAAAATGCATCTATTGATGAAATAAATTTAAATAGTATTTATTTAATGGCTAATAGTTTAAATGATAATAAAAAAAGTTTAGATTTAATGAATAGTTTAGATAAAACTGACCCTATTTATATACTATTAGCTGGAACTTTAAATGCACCTGTTGAAACAAAAAATAGTATTATTTCAGTATTTAATTATAAAATGAAGCCAATTGTGTGTAGGGTAGGTTTATCAAAATTACTTTCCAAAAGTGATTACACATTTGAAGATATCTTTAAAAACAAGTTTGCTATTTTTATAGTTGAAACTGATAGTTTATCTTCCAATTCTTTAGTAGCACTTTTATTGGATCAACTATATGATGTTAAAAAATATTTAGATTCTAAAGATATGGTTAATTATATATTAGATGATTTTGATGAATTATCTCCTATTTATGAATTTCCTAAAGTTCTTAATTATTCAAGAAGTATAGGAATAAGATTCTTATGTTCTATAAAAAGTTTTACTGATTTAAAACAAAAATATAATGATATAAATATTATACGATTATGCTTTAGTAATCTCATTTATTTAAGAAGTAATGATTTATATACAATGGATGAAATTAGTAAATTATGTGGTGAAAAGGAAAAACACGAAAGATTAATTGAAGTAGAAGAATTAAAAACAATGAAATTGTTTGAAGTTATAGTTTTACTTGAAAGAAAACCTCCTTATAAAACTAGATTAATTCCTGATTATAAATTAAATTCTAATATAGAATCTGAAAAAATTAATTTTAAAGAAAAAGAATTGCCAGAAGTTAAAACTTATAATTTTTAAGTTAATTTAGAAATATGTATTGATTTTCAACACGATTAAAATGTTAAAATTTTATTCTGAAAAGAAAGATAAAAATAAAAGGAGGTCAAAATGGAAGAATTAACTTTAATACTTGATTACAATATTAATGGTTTACTTTTAAAAAAAATATCAAAATTAAAAGGTATTTCCAAAATTGAAACTACTAATTATGATAATATTTATCAACTTGATATAAAATACAATTCTAAATTAATATCTATTTTTAATATTCAAGATTTTTTAGCATCTTTCATCAGCTTCCCTTCGATTATTTCGTTTGATAAAAATTCTAAAAATAAATTAAAACATCAACAATTTTTTTTAGAAAATATATGTTGTGAAGTTTGCTTTAAAAATCTAGTCAAAGAATTGCTATTAACTGATGGGATTGAATATGTAATGAGTTATTATGATGATGGGTTAAAAAATATAAATATGGAATTAAAGTATAATAATAATATAATAAATGAAAAAGAAATTTTAGATTTATTATATAAATAAAATTTGAAATTATTCAAAGTAGGTTAAAAACATGAAAAAAATAAAAAATTAATCTAAGCCTTAAATTATAAATTATCAGAAATAAGTTGCTATTCTAAATTTGATATGATATTCTATTCTTATAAAAACTAGAAAGTGGTGAATGATATGTGTAATATAAAAATAATGCAATATCTATTGAAAAACTTATCGAAAATTTGTGCTAATTCAGGATATAAAGAAGTTGACAATTTGTCAACCATGGGGGGGGTATAGTACTTAATTTAAAAGGTAACTATATTTTAAATATTGACAAAATAAGACACATAAAACTAGTAGAATAAGACTAGGTTTTTATGTGT
>CANQMV010000002.1 GCA_947625085.1 uncultured Bacilli bacterium | reverse complement strand
TTTTGTTAGAAATTAAAATTTTAAAAAATAAAAGACAAATAAGCAAAATGTTTTACCTATTTGTCAACAGTCTGAAACGAGTTTAATCTCGTTTATTTAGCACATTTTTCACGGTATCTATATTGAACTATTTCACTATTTGGTAATTTTTGATAACCACTTGGCATTTCGCTTTCTAATATATAATCAGTATAACTTGGAGCATTATGATAAATTGCTCTTGACATATAATAAGTTGTTGGTACCGTTTCTTCTATAGTATCTCGGTATTGATAATAAGTTATTGTTTTGTAATTAGTATGTGGTGTTTTTTCTTTTTTAACATAAGTACAAGTAACTTTACCAATTCCCTTAGAAACACAATAAGTAGCATTGGTATCCCAAGTTGTTCTCTCTTGAGTATAAGTTTTTTCTTCATAGGTATAAGTTGTATAAGATTCTTTTTTAGTTGAGGTTTTTATTTCTCTTCCTTCTTTACTTGCTGGTTTTTTAGTTGATTTACTACTCCAGTCAGTAGTCGTTGTAACAGTTTTATTACTATTAATAGTTTTAACTTCTAAATCAGCAGTTGGGGTAATTACATTTTCAGTTTGATTACTCCATTCTCCATAAGTTATATTTTCTTTAAAACCAATTACTAAAACTCTTTCTTCTTTTTCTAAATTACTATCAGCTAAATACTCAGTTGTCCAATCGCCGAAAGTTCCACAAACATTTGTTGGATTATTGTTATTAGTATTAGTTTCCGTTTCTTCTTGATTAGTATTAGTATCTTCTATATTATCTTCTTCATTTTCATTTGAAATATAAGCCTCTCCATTACAAGTTAAACAATTAAATGATAAATCATAATAGAAAACAAATTTATCTTCCATACTTGGACAACTTAAAAATATTTCTAAAAGATAATCATTTTTATTTTTAGTCATGCTAAGATATGATGAATTATAATTACAAGTTTTATTATCATAATCTTTAACTTCTTTTATTATTTCTTGGTCTATTAAATCATTTATTGTAATTGAAATTGTTTCTTGTTCTTCTTTTGGATAATGTTCAAGTTTAAAAAAGTATACTTCTGCTTTTTCTCTTAATAAGTTAATATTGCTATTAAAAACTATATCACTGTTATTAACTAATTCATTACTCTCTTTCTTTAAATTACGATTTTTGAATGTAAAAACAATAAATATTACTATTAATAGTATAAGTACAATTGCAATTATTTTAATAATTGTCTCTTTATTTAAGAATGACTTTTTATTATTATTATCATAATTTTCATCATCATCTAAATAATCATTATAATCAAATTCATTTTCCTCAGTATACATATACCTATTCCCCCTAACGTGCCCATATTATACTATATTTTTCTTTAAAAGTCAAATAAAATGTAAAAAATTAGGAAACTTAATTTCCTAATTTTTATATCATTTGTATTTTTTAATTCTTAATGCGAGTTAATAGTCTCTTTCACATATAGCAATTAAGACATCTCCATCTTAACTTTTTTTAAGTATTTACCTACCGAACGTTCGAGCCCTTATGCTTTCTTGCATATTAATTATAATTAATTAATACCCACTTAATTTTCAACTTTCTTCACAAGAAAGTTGAAAAAGAACTTTAGTTTCCTATTTTTACCTCATACTTATTGCCCGAAAGTTTTTTATTTTTATAAAAAAAGGGGGCTTAAATATTTATATTTCTGGGTAATATGGGGTAGTCTTACTTCCATCTCCTGATGTAATTTTAATAGCTGATTTTAGATACAAAGTAGGTCTTACATAAACTTCTAACAAACTACTATAATTTCCAGCTCGTCCATAAGTTGGAATTCCCATTATACTCCCCATCGGTGCTATTTCACCATTACTACCAAATTTACCATAAAAATAGCTAACCATACCTGCATATGAATTTACAGGACTCAAAAGCCATTCACCACTAGAATTCAACCAACTAGTTGATTCATCAAGTTTAGATAATTGCGTATTCCAATTTTCACTACTTACAGAAAATCCATAATCACTAGGGTACATTAATGCAACTTTTCCTCTCCAGGTTGCTTGATTATTTGCCCATACTCGGCAATTTGGAGTATCTGAAAAAGTTAAATCAATCCCTGTATTAGATGATGGTCCTTTTTCTTCTAAACACTCACTTACTGCTCTTTCATTGGCATATGCTGTTACTGGAGTATCTTTTATACCAACATTATAATAACCTCCTTCCCTGTCACCTGTAACAGTCCCTAAGTAATATTTAGTTATAACTATCATCTCTTCACTATCACCTTTTAAGTAACTCAGATAACCTTTTTGTTTTAAAGAATCTTGTTTTGTATTTAGCCAATATTGTAGTCCTGCTGTTGCCCAGTCATTAACACTTATGTCATCACTATTTATATTCCAAGTAACATATGTTTGTGGAACAGAATTTTTTTCACGCTTTAGATTATATGTTGTTTCATTTATTACATAATCTTTAGGAAATAACTCAAATGATAATACATTATCTCTTACTATTTTTAAATGTTCTTCTTCACTTTCATCTTTGAATACTCCTATTATTCTCCATAATTCACATTTAGAACTTGCCGTTTCATATGTTGTTCCTTTACTACAATTAAAATAAATATAATTTTTTATTCCATCATTTCCAGAATAACGATATTCTCTTACTTCATCATCTTTATTTGTAGTTGGAGTATTATCGGCTTTTACTCCAATTACTCCTCCTGCTTTTCCTATGGTATCTTTTACTACATCTATTCCAATTTCACTTTTAATCTCTTTTTCTTCAAAGTCTCCTTTTACATTTACTTTGATACTTGCAAAAATATCATTCCATTCACTAATTGAATAGTCAACTGTATCACTTTCTCCTTCTATTTCTCCAATTACCGTTTCATCACTTATCCACATGTATAATTTATAGGTTATTTCTATTTTATCGTTTGTATTCTTTGGAATTGTATTTACCCAAATTCTTTTATTTATTAAATTGTCATAACTTACTCCATCTAATACTGTTTTAGGGTCTTCTCCAGTTTTCGTTTCTATTAACGTAAACTTTAAATCTTTATCTTTTATTCGGTTTTCTTCCGTCTTTCCTTCTGGTACTTCGCCACGTGTTAATATTATTTCATACCATATATCCTTTTCTGTATATGTATTCTTGCCATCAATTGTAAATTCAAATACTTTACTTTCATCATATGTTGCACTTGGCATTGCATTTGGCATATTTATAGCATCACCTTCTTTATAATGCATATAAATATCTCCGGCTACTAACTGACTATTACTACTTCCTGTTTTGGAATATGAATAAAATGCATAGGTTATTCCTATACTAACAAGTAAAACTAAGACTATCAAGATACACATTAATATAATATTTCTTTTCTTATTTTTCATTTTCTACCTCTCCTATTTTTTATATTTTTATAATAACACGTTTGCCCCTGTTTAGCAATATTTATGCATTTAAAAACACATAAAACCTAGTCTTATTCTACTAGTTTTATGTGTCTTATTTTGTCTATTTTTAAAATACAGTTACCCTTTAAATTAAGTACTATACCCCCCCCCAGGTTGACAATTTGTCAACTTCTTTTTGACTTAATTTTTCTATTTTAACCATGAAATCACCTTCTATTTTCTATAAAAATAATATCACAAGAAAGTTAGAATAGCAACTATTTTTTTGATAAATTATTTACCTTGTAATCTTACTTTGATTTAAAATTTCTTCTTGAAGTTTAAACATAACTTCCTCATCTTCTTTTTTCATATGGTCATAACCAAGTAAATGTAACATTCCATGAACTGCTAAAAAAGCAAGTTCCCGTAAATTAGAATGTCCATATTCCAAAGCTTGACTATATACTTTATCAATTGAAATATAAATATCTCCTAAAACCCGATTTTCAGGATTAAAAGTTTTATCATCTTCCAAAGCAAAACTTATAACATCCGTTTCCCTATCAACCCCTCGATAAGTTTTATTAAGTTCATGAATATAATTATTATCTACAATAATAACATTAAATTCAACCTTAGTTATTTTTAAATATTTTAATCCTCTTTTTAAAACTTTTAAAACAATCTTTAATTCCTTTTTTATATCTTCATTTGTTTCATTAAATATTCCAATTTTCATGTTATACCTCACATCATTATATATAAAAGTGCAATAATTAAAATAATAATTGCTGTTATTAACAACGTACTAATTGTTCGCTTTGACATTTTATCAGTTATTATATCAAGTAACCAATAAACAAAATAACCAAGCATTCCCCCAATTAAATTTAATAAAATATCATCAACATCAAAACATCTTCCAATTAAAAGTTGAACGCATTCTATTGATAAAGATACAATCAAAATCAAAAGACAAGTGATTCTTTTCTTATCTAATTTTAAATAATAAGAAGCAAAAAAACCATATGGCATAAAAAGTAATATATTTCCAATAACATTTTTATAAAATAAACTTGAACCAAATTGATATCTAGTTACCTCTTTAAAAGGAATAAAATTATTACCATAAGAAATTACATCTTGATATGTTACAACTTGGAAAAACATTAACAAATAAACAACAAAAATTAATAATAATAATTCTTCATATAAAACAAATTTACTTTTATATTTAATTAAATAAGTAATTCTAAGTGAAATAATTGCAACGACAGTAATGGTAACAATTGGCCAAGTAGTTGCCATAACGAATAATAAATCATTTGCTAACTTGAACATATTAATCTCCCTTAACCTCGATTATACTTGTTGCGGTTATGTTTTCATAGACTTTAAAAAAAACATCTACATCTATTGTACTATCATTTACAATAATTTTCAATTTTTTTTGTGATAAAATTCGAGAATCAGCAGGAAGAGCCTTTAAAATCTTTTTTCTAGCAACTTCAAGCGCTTTATTACTAGCTTCTTCAACTGTATAAATATCATCTATTTCTAAAACTTCATAAACCGTTTCTAAACTTAATTTAAAAGGTAAAAATTTATGATATAAAAGTTTAGTTTCTTTAATTTCTTCATCTTTATATTTTTCTTTATCAAAAAAATTAAACTTTTTAGATAAAATTTCTAAACTAAGTCTTTTTTTAACCTTTCCAGAATAAGTTTTTTCATAATAAGAAATTGGATAGGAAACATGAACATTATACCAAGTTTCTCCATAAATTGTAGCATCCGCTCTAACTAAATCAACTATTTCTTCTTTATGAGTTATTTCTCCACTTACAATTACTTCTCCTTTTTTAACATAATCATTTAATTTTTTAACAATACTTCCTCTTTTAGCTTCAATTGATAAAATAATGGCATTCTTTAAAGCAACAATATTTCTAGGTGTATTATCAATTTCTTCATTATTTTTAATTCTTTTTTCAACCTCAATAACATATTTAGACCCAACTCTAGTTATTTCCATCCATTCTAACTTATCTTTATTATTTTCTAATATTTTCTTCTTAATCTCTTCTTTTAAAGAAAAAGATTTAACTTTTTTATATAAACTAATATTATTAGTTTCTAATTCCTTTTGAAGTAAATTTTTAAGTTCTTTATCATTCGTTTTAATATCAATTTCAAAAATTAGATTACTTAAAAAAATTAAATAAAGTAAACCTAAAACACTAATAATTAAAAAAAGATAATGTTTTTTTAATATCTTTTCATATTTAATTAATCCTTTATAACCTACTAATTCTATTTGATAAATTTTTTTAAATTTTAATAATTTTTGATAGTTATCATAATCTAAATATAAAAGATAATATCCTTTTCGTTTTTTAATTTTATTTATATATATATGATATTTTAGTAATTTAGAAAAATACTTTTCATCTAATTTTATGATATAAATATTTTGCATAACCACCTACAATTCTATTGTTTTAATCGCTCCTTGAATTAATATTTCTAAATCAAGTAATTTTAGTAAAGATAAATTTGAACCACTGATAGTAATTTTATTACCATCTTTTAAAATAACAATTTTAGCCTCAGTCAAAAGAAGAATTTCATCATAATTTATTATATTTAAGCGATTATCTTCGTAATTCATCTTTAATTTAGTTGAATTTAAATATTCTTTTATTTTTTTCATATTCAGTATAGTTTATTTTATTTTATTAAAAATTAGAACTATAGTTTTTAGGTTATTTATAAAGAAAGAATTTATTTTATTTAGTTATTTTGTTATAATTATTTTAGTTTTAGTTTTTTAGGAGGTCTTAATGAAAATCTTATTTATTGACTGTGATGGAGTAACTTTTAATACTGAAGTTTTTGCTTTTCATGAAATGAAAAGATTAGGAGTTAATTTAAAAAATAGTTTAGAAATAACTAACTTTTTTGGAAGTTTTGATTGGAATATTTTATTTTCAGTTGGGGGAATTTTAAATAATTCGGTTTCAAGAATTAAAAATCTTTTAAGTACTAATACTTTTTTAAAGATTTATGCTTTATCTGCTTATTCTCTTTTTAATGGAAAATATATAAGTAATGAAATTGAAGTTAAAAAGAAAAATTATCAAAAATATCTTCCGGAAGTTGAATTAATTCCAGTTCCAATTACAACCCCTAAACATGAATATGTTAAGGATATGGTTAAAGGTAATATTTTAGTTGATAATAGTTTAAAAAATATCTTAGGTTGGCAAAAAAATGGTGGTTATGGAGTTTTCTTTGTTCAAAGTCTTAAAACTTCTTATCCAACTTTTAAAGATATAGTTAAACCTTATCAACTTGGAGCTAATCAACCTTATTTTATTATTGATGATTTAAAAAATTTAGAAAAAGTTAATGATTTAATCTTAGAAAGTGAAGTTAATAATAGTTATTTAGGTGATGACTTTGTTATTAAAGATATTTTAAGTATAGATAGTGAAGCCTTTTTAGAAAGTAAATATATAAAAGAATTACAAGCATTAAATGATGAAGATAAAATTTATTTTTTCTCGGATTATGATGGTGTAATATTTGATACTCATACAACAGCTTTAGGATATATAAATCAACTTTTAAAATTGAAACAAAAAGAAGACCAAAAGCAAGGTATTTTTAAAGATGATAGTTATTATTTAATTAATAAAATTAAAAGAGATAGTATTTGGAATGATATTATTGATGATTATTTTTTAAATGTTGATTGGAAAGATTTAATAAATGAGTCAAAGGAAATTGATAATGCCAGAAGTCAACTTTTAAAACTTAAAAATTTAAATATTTTTAAAAGTGTCGCGGTTGCAAGTAACAGAAATACTTATGAAAATGAAGGAATGGCTAAGTTTTCTAGTCTTAAAGAATATGATATTAATTGTTTTACAATTCCAGTTAAGATTAAAAAATCCGAAGCTCTTCCATCTAGAAATTCTATTTTACTTGATGACTCTATTGAAAAAGTTCGTGATTGGGTTAATAACTCAGGAATTGGCATTTTATTTTTAAAATATCATCCTCTAACCTTACCAACTGAAGATAAACCCTATTTTATTGTTGGAAATATTTTAGATGTTTCTAAAGTTTTATACTTAAAAAATTATTTAAAAACTAAAAAATTACTAAAAAAATAATCAAGTTTTAAAACCTGATTATTAAGGTAAAATATTTAAATAAGAAACATAACCATCATTTTGTAAAATAAGGATATTGTTATCAACGTTAATGTAATTTAAATAATCTCTTACATAACTTGAATAACTATTATCTTTTTTTAAATCTTCAATATAAGTTGGATTTAAAAAGATAACTTCATCAATAGTACTATCTATTCCAAAGAAAGTAAAGAGATTATAACAAGCCTCTTGATTTAAAATACTTCCATTGTTACAGGTAATTCTTTGATAATTAGAAGCGAAAATAGTATTTCTATTTGGGTCATTTAAAATAAATTTTCGAAGATGATATAAATCATAGGTTGTATCTAAGTCATTATAATAAGAAATTTCTTCATAACGTCCTAAAAGAGGAACTACACTACTATATAAAACAGAAAAAATAAATAAAGTAAAAATAGTTACAACTAAAGTTTCTAGTAAGACAAACCCTTTATTATTCATAAACAAACAGAGCTCCTCTTACATTAAAATTAAATTTAACGTCATCTGCTAAAGAAAAATTAGCAGGTACTTCAAATAAAATAGCTTTATCTTGATAATTAACTGGCGTTACATTTTTTAATGTATCACCACTAAGAACTTTAGCAGAATTATCGGTTGAATAAGAAATTTCTAAATAATCAAAAAGATTTACATTTTCTAAATTTATTGTATAATCAATTTTTAAAATCTTTTTAGAATTTCCCGGTACAACACTAGCTTTATAATCAATACATTTACCATTTTCAATTTTTTCATTACATTTTGTATAAGTATAATCAACCATATCTAAAACTTGATAACTATTAAGAATAAATTCTCCTTTACCTAAATAAGTCTTACTTAAATCAACTTTACTAAGTAATTGATAAGTTCCTAAATTACTTTCTTTAAACTTTTTAGGTGCTAATTTAACTTGTTCATAAAATAAACGAACTTCACCTTTAGATACTCTTTTTCCTTTATATAATTCAAAAATAATATTTCTTTTTACTTTGTCAATTTCAAAAACTAAAATGTAATTATTAGAAACATTATAACGTAAACTTTGACTTCGATAAATTGTTCCAAAATCAGTGAATTTATTTGAAGTATTAGAAATTGGATAATAATATTTATCCTTAACTTTAACTCGTAAATTCTTAGTTTCTAATTTTTTATTATTTTCACTTTTATTAGTAACTTCAAACAAAATAACTAAATAATTAGTATCTTTATCTTTAATATAATTACCAAATTTATCTTTGTTTGTAAGATAAGAATCTTTTATTTTGTAATCTATTTCATTGATAGTAATTAAATCGTCTTCATGATAAGTTTTATGTAAAACTAATTTATAAACTAAAATATAGGAAGTACTAAAAATAATTATTAATACTAAAAGTAAAATTAAAATAAAGGAATTTTCTTTTAAATAATAACCAAAATTTCTTTTACCTTTTCTAATGAAATTGGATACATTATCAACATCTATTTCAACTCCAACTTCAATTTCTTCTCTATCTTCAGCAGTTATATCTAATTCTTTAATATCTTTTTCAAAGTTAAACTTTTTAACATTAAATCCAAACCCTCTAATAAAGGAAATAGCTAGAAAATAAAAACTTAGATAATATAAAACCATGGAAATATCTCGCATTATAACTAAAAACTGATTAGAATAAGTTTGATATTCTAAATTAGAAAAGACAGTCATTAAATATAAAAAGAGAATAAACATTACGGTATAAAAAATAGTTGCAACGAGGTAATAAAAAACCGGTTTTTCTTTTTGTCGCATTAAAAAGTAAATAAGCAGCAACAACACAATTAAGATAATTGTTGAGATAATCATTAATACGTTAATATAATTATTAACCATATTTTCAACAAAGGTATAAGTTCCTGTTTGTAAATAACCTTTAAAAAACATATAGATATTTCTGGTTCTAAAAAGTAAATAAGTCATTAAAATAAAAAGTAATATATGAATTATTTTAAAATATTTAATCAAAAAAGCATATGGTTTTCGAACTATCATTTTATCCCTCTATTCTAAAACCATTATACTATTTGTCTAATAAATTGTAAATAATTAAGAAGAATAAAAATTTATAGTTATGTTAATTTTTAGTTTTATATTTTTAAATCTGTATTATTTAAAGGATTATTTTTATTTAACAATAAGTTTTCAAAAAACATAATTAAATATTTATCTGTTTCTTTAATACCTTTACTATAATTAGTATAATTTGCTCTTACTAAAGCATTTCTAAAATATAGGGCATTTTCTTTAAATAATTCATTATTAATATTAAATCCCATGCTTATTAAATATTTTTGAATAAATAAAGCGGTGGTTCTAGTATTTCCTTCTTGAAATGGATGGACTTGCCATATCCTAGAAGTAAATTCAACTATTCTATTGATTAATTCTTCTTCATTAAATTTAGTATAATCTATTTCTTTTTCTTCATTAAAATCATATTTTAAAGTTTCTTCAATTAAATCATAAGATTGATAATTTACGGTATCTCCTCTTAAAATAGGTTCATCTTTTGTAAAATTATAAGTTCTAAATACTCCTGGATTATATTTTTCTTTATCTAAATTAATAAATAATCTTTTATGATAATTTTTAAAAGTTAGATAGTCAAATCGAAATGATTTATCACTTAATATTTCATATATAGCTGTTGCAACTTCATCGGCTTCTTCTTCTAATTTATCATAATTATCTTTATTTTTACTATAATAGGAATTTATTTCATTTTGAACTTCTTGATAGGTCTTTTGTCCTTTAATATGTTCTTCTGATAACTTTTTCATGTATTTAGAAGGTTTTATTCCATCAACATCTTGAAGACCAAAGGCTATATTCCAATATAATTGTTTTATTTTAGGATTAGTTTCTTCTTCAACTTTATCATAATTTATTTCATCCATAAAATTCTCCTTTAAAATATCTCTTTTTTAATTTATTATATCAAATTTTCAAGTAATAAGCATTATAATTTAGAAATTTAAAGGTTGTTTTCTTTTAGAATTTTTAAAACTGTATCATAATCACTGTAAGGTATTTTTTTATCTTCAACTAACATATAATTATCACGACCTTTTCCTAGTATTAAAACTACTCCATCTTTTTTAGTTTTCGAAATTGCATATCTAATTGCTTCTTCTCGGTCGATAATTTTAACATAATTTTTTTTCGTTTTTGTTTCTAACATTTCATTAATAATTTGGTTGGGGTCTTCGAACCTTGGGTCATCACTTGTAAAAATTACTAATTTAGAATATTTTAAGACAATTTTTCCAATTTCTTTTCGTTTCTCTTTATACCTCCCCCCAGCACATCCAACAACAGTAATAATATTTTTTTTAAATTTAGAAAAAAACTTTAAAACATTATAAGTTGCATTAGTTGTATGAGCATAATCTAGAACAATTAAAAAGTTTTTATTATAGACTATTTCCATTCGCCCAGAAACTTTAGTTAAATATTTCAGTCTTTTTTGAATAAAATTCATATCATAACCAAGACTTAAAAGAGTTAAAATAGCAGCTGCTATATTATAAACATTAAATTTACCTAGTAAAGGAATAGTTATTTTATATTTTTTAGTTTGATACTTAAAGGTTAAAATAGTTTTATCAAAATATAATTTATAATTTAAAATTTGAAGAGTAGAACCTTTTTTAAAGCCATAAGAATAAGAAATATTAGCATTATCTTTAAACCGATAATAATATTTACTATCTCTTGGTAAAATAGCAATTCGACTATTTCGAAATAATTTTAGTTTACATTCTAAATAATTAGCAAAGGTTTTATGTTTATCTAAATGTTCTTTTGTAATATTGGTAAATATCGAAACAGTAAATGGTAAATCACCAATTCGATTTGTTAAATAAGCTTCACTTGATACTTCCATCACAATATTTTTATAGTTAGCTTGTAAAGATTTTTCAAAACAATTATATAAAATATCAATTGAAGGAGTCGTATTCGTTAAAGGATAATTTTTATTTTGAAATTTAAACCCATTGGTGCCAATTGAAGGACAAGCTAATAAATCACTTAGGATACTTGAAAGAGTCGTTTTACCATCAGTTCCAGTTATCCCAATTAAATTAAATTTTTTTAAAGGATAATCATAGTAACGATTAAAGATATCAATTATTAACTTATTTAAATTTTTAACTTGAATTACTTTTTCACTTGGATAAAATTTATCAGTTATAACTAAACTACATTTTTTATTAATAGCTTCTGTTATATATTTTTCACGATTTAATCCTCCATAAGGAATAAATAAATCTCCTTCTTTAAGATACAATGTATTTAAACAAATATTTCTAAATTTAATATTGGGATATTTTTTTGTATCAAGAATTTCTTTTAATTGCATCTAATCACCGGTGTATTATATGGTTATTTGAATTAAAAGACTAGGCTTTTGGCCATGAAAAAACTGAATATTAAATTAATAATATTCAGATAACATTTATTTTTTAGAAAAATCTTCTAAAACTTTTGAGGTAGCTGTTAAAATAGGTGAAATAGCCCCACCAATATGATAATTATAAATAATTTTGGCAAGATACTCGGAACAATCAGCAATTACTAACCAGTCTCTACTTCTAGCTTCATCACTTATATAAGCTAAATTAGTTGAAAATAATTTGTTAAAAAGTCCATCTTGATAAGCTTTATCAAAAACTTCTATTCCTTTAGTAAACATTGCATAGGCTGAAAACATATAAATTCGCTTTGCTCCTCGCTTTTTTAGTTCAAAGGCGACATCTAACATACTTTCTCCACTAGCAATCATATCATCAACGATAATAATATCTTTATTTTTTACATCTTTACCAATATATTCATGCTCTAAAATTGGATTTTTACCATCAATAATCGTATATAAATCTCGATGTTTTTCAAAATGACCTCCCAGTTCACACCCTAACATATTAGCATAAAATCTAGTTCTTTTTAAAGCCCCATTATCTGGAGATACGGCCAGTAAATTATCATTTTTAACATCTTCTAAAGTTATAAATTTTTCAAGTAAAATATTAGTTGGATAAAAATTATCAAAGGATGACCTTGGAATTGCATTTTGAACATTTGTATCATGAGCGTCAAAAGTAATAATATTTTTTACTCCTTGGTCAATAAATTCTTGGAGAGCAACAGCACAGTCAAGTGATTCTCGCCCTTCTCTTTTATGCTGCCTTGATTCATATAAAAACGGCATTATTAAGGAAACTGAATCAGCTTGATTTCTAATCGTCGATAAAGTTCTAATTACATCAACATAATGGTCATCTGGGCTTTTATGATTATAATAATTATACATTTTATATGTAATTGAATGATTTAATATATCTGTTAAAATATATATATCTTTTTTTCTAACACTTTCTTTAATAACAATCTTACCTTCTCCATTATTAAATCTTACTTCATCAATGGGAATAATAAAATCATCAGTTGAGCCCATAATATTTTTAAGATGAAAATTAACCTTTTCCCCTAACTCCTTGCAACTTTCCATAACGATTAGTTTTAATTTATCCATATTACCTCCATAATTTAGAAAATTTTTCTAAAATAACTCATTAGCTTTTTCTCTAAATTCTAAAATTAAACTATTCTTAACTTCATCACTTATATTTAACTTATTTAAAATATTTAAAGTAATCGTTACTAAATCATGTAAATTAAATGGAAAAACATTAAATAACTTACAATATTCATTTAATAAATCAGTATCAAGTAACATCATATCACAAGTTGTAAAAGCTACTTTAATATTTTCTTTATATAAATCATATATAAAATGATTAGTTAAGTCATCGTATAAATTAAAATAATTTTGATAAGTAATTGGAAATTCTAAAATAATTTCAGTATCTCTTATAATATTTAAAAAATTTGTATCAGGTAATTCTAAAACATTATAAATAATTCTTTTAGCATTATAATATATTTCTTTATTTTGATTGGTTAATTTGGAATCTAAAACCACAATATAATCTATTTTATCTTTAATAAATTTAGAAAATAATGATTGATAAGAATCAAAATTTTCTTGTTTTGATTTTAAAAAGCAAACTCCATTTATACCTTTTTTATAAAATTCATAAAGTAAATTTAAATTATTAGTTAATTCAAGTTCTTTAATTTCAGAATTAATTTCTAAAACTAAATTTATTTTTATATTACTTTTATTGATAACTTTTAAAAGGGTTTTTAAAATATCTTTTTTATTTAATTTAGTAGTAAATAAATCTAAATTAACATAAACTTCAGCATAAATTAAATTATCTTGTTGTAATTTATTAATTAAATCGGTAAAAGCTATCTCAATATTTTCTAATGTATCAAGTAACTTGGAAACAAATTGTTTTAATTTGTTATAATCTTTTAAACTTTCAAGTTCAACTAACTCTTCAATTTTTTGAATTGATTCGGTATTAGTTAATTTGGAAATAGTTTCTTTTTGAATGGAACCTAATAAATCAACATGTAAATCAACTTTAGGAAATAACTTTAATTGTTCAAATAAAGTCATTTAATCACTTCCTTTGGTTTTATAGTATATACTATTTTTTTTAATTTAGCAAATTATTGTCTTAATTTGGTAATTGCCTCTTGATAATCAGAGGATTTAATAATTGTAGAACCGGAAACAATGATATCAACATCTTTTAGTAATTTATGATTGGAAAAATTAATTCCTCCATCAACACTTATTAAAGTTTCTAATTTACGTCTTTTTATTTCATCTTTTAAGGTATTAATTTTGGTTAAGGTTGTTTTAATAAATTCTTGACCGGGAAGTCCAGGATTAACACTCATTAATAAAACTAAATCTATTTTATCTAAATAGGGATAAACTATTCTAACATCATCACTGGGATTTACAGCCAAACCGATTTTTATTCCATAGTCATGACATTTTTTAATAACTTCATCGATATCATCTAAAATATTAAGATGAACACTTATAAATTCAACATTTAAATTAGCATAATCATCAATTAATTTTAAAGGATTTAAAACCATTAAATGAATATCTAATCTTTTTCTAGTATATAAAGGAATTTCTTTAAATTGTGAAAAAGTGAAGGTTTTATTTAAAACGTATTTACCATCCATTACATCAACGTGAATGTAATCAACATCGGTTATATTTAATTTAGTTAGGGTTAAAGGAATATTGGAACTTCCTAAAAATGATGCTGATATTTTCATCTTTACCACCTCTTTTTAGTATCAAATTCATGTAAAAAATTAAGATAATTTTCATAACGACTTGGTAAAATTTTCCCTTCGTCTTTAGCTTTTTTTACCATACATTCGCTTTCTTTATCATGCATACAATCTTTATATAAGCATGGATACTTTAAAAATTCTTTAAAGGAATCGCGAACATCTTCTTTTTCATAATTTAGAAACGACAAGGCTGAAAAGCCTGGGGTATCTAATACTTTAATATTTTTATGAATAATAATTTCTACATGTCTAGTTGTATGTTTGCCTCGACCAAGAGCATAGGAAACTTCACCAGTTTTAATATTTAAATCTTTAAATAATTTGTTAAGTAAGGTACTTTTTCCAGCTCCACTTTGCCCAGTCATAACTGTAACTTCATTTTCTAACATTTTCTTAATTTTTGAAAGTTCAGTATTAAAAACAACTGGATAACCAAGATTTTCATAATATTTTAAAATTTCTTGATATTTTTTATATTCTAAATTATTTATTAAATCACGTTTAGTAAGACAAATGACAGCTTTTATATGATTTATTTCTAATTGAACTAATAATTTATCAAGTAAATTAGTACTAAAATCAGGATTTTTAAAACTGGTTACTATAAAAGCTTGGGTAATATTAGCAACATTTGGTCTTACAATCATATTTTTTCGTTCTAAGATTTTTTCAATTGTTTTGGTTTCTGTATTAACTACAACAAAATCCCCAACTAGGGGAAGTGTTTTTAATTTTTTTAATTTACCACGTTCTTTGCATTCGATTATTTTATCATCAACTAAGACAAAAAACTGATTACTGATAACTTTAACAACTTGTCCTGTCATTGTAATACCCATTAATTATCTTGGTCACTTACCGTTGGTTCTTCTTCAGTTGCCTCATCTTTTACTGCATAAACAATTCTTAAAGTTGCTCCAGATACAATTGGAGTACCAGCCGCTCTACTTTGACTAATAATTGTATTTTCAGCCAAATCAGCACTTTGTTTTGGAACAAAAGTTACAACTACTCCATATTGGTCACAGAAACTTTGAATTTCTTCAATTGACCAAGCTTCATCAACAAAGTTTGGATATTCATCAACAATTTTTGGAATATATAAAGTTATTTTACTACCCTTTGATACTTTAGTTCCAACTTCTAAATCTTGACGAATTATTTCTTGTTCATCATACTCTTCATCTGATGAAACATCTACTTTTTCAACGGTAACCTCAAGATTATATTGATTTTCTAAAATTGTTTTTACTTCAATATAGTTTCTTCCAGTGTAATCTTCAATTTCATAAACGGTATTTCCAAGGGATTCAAATAATGTTATTGTAACTCCTTTTTTAACAACCCGCCCAATTGAAGGTGAAGTTTTAACAACTAAGCCTTCAGCAATATTTTCATCACTTACATGTTCAACTTTAATTGCCACTTCAAATCCTTTAGATTTTAAAGTTTCTTCTGCTTTTTGAATTGTCATTCCAGCAACATTTGGAATTTTTACATCTGGAACTTCCGTTACTTTGGGATAAATGATAAAAATACCAACTAATACTAAAATAATAAAGATAAAAATTGATGATAATATCCATATCCAAGTATTTTTAGAAGCATCATCATTATCTAAAATTCCATCTTCGGAAACTAACTTATCTTGATTTTTATTTGTATCTTCTAAAAGAACTGGCTTTTTATTTTCAGAATCACTATCGTGTTCTGGATAAAGAAATTCGTATTTTTTTTCATTTAATCTATCTTCATTTAAACAAGTTAATAAATCTTCATGCATATCTTTAGCTGTTTCATAACGATTTTTTGGATTTTTCGCTGTTGCTTTTAAGATAATATTTTCAACACTCTGTGGAATTGTATTGTTAGCTTCTCTTACACTTGGAATATCATTTTTCATATGTTTTAAAGCTATTTCAACAGCATTATCGCCTTTAAAAGGAAGTTTACCAGTTAATAACTCATAAAATAAAATTCCCATTGAATAAATATCACTTTTAATAGTAGCCCCTTTACCACTTGCTTGTTCTGGTGGTAAGTAATGAACGCTTCCCATAACGGAATTTGTTTGGGTTAATTGAGTACTATTTAAGGCCATAGCAATTCCAAAATCGGTAATTTTTATTTCACCATTATCTTTAATCAAAATATTTTGAGGTTTTAAATCCCGATGAATTATATAAGAATCATGGGCTTCTTTAATCCCATCTGTTATTTGAAGCATAATATCAATTGCCTCAGATAAAGACAAAGCCCCTTTTTTCTTAATAAGCTGCTTTAAAGTCATTCCTGAAACATATTCCATGACAATATAATAAGTGCCATTATCTTCTCCAACATCATACATTTCTACAATATTAGGATGTGATAAAGATGAGGCTGATAAGGCTTCTCTTTGAAAGCGGCGAACAAATTTTTCATCGCCTGCTAAATCGCCTCTTAATATTTTTATTGCAACATTTCTATCTAAAATAATATCTTTAGCTAAATAAACATTAGCCATACCACCTTCGCCTATACTTCGAATGATTTCATAACGATCATTTATCTTTTGCCCTTTTGCTATCAATTCATTCCACCTTCTTCTTCTTTTTCTAAATATGCGATTGAAATATTATCCATTCCACCTGAATTATTAGCTTTTTGAATTAAATTTACAATTCGCTCTTCAATCTCCTCACGACTATTTATTACACTTTCTATTTTATCTAAATCAAGCATATTAGTCAAGCCATCACTTGCTAGTAATACACCTTGAACACTTCTTACATCGTCAACTTCAAAAATATCCGCTTCAATTTCAAGACTTGCTCCAAGACATTTCATTAAAACATTTTTTCTTGGATGGTCTCTTGCTTCATCTTCTGTGATTTCTCCAGCTTCAACTAATAAATTGACTAAAGAATGGTCCACTGTAACTTTATGCAATTTTTTATTTTTTAAGACAAAACCACTGGAATCTCCAATATTTCCAAATAATAAATAATCTTTAGTATATAAAGCAACTACTAAAGTTGTTCCCATGCCAACACTATCTTTATGTCCTTCTTCATATTTAAAAATTTGTTTATTTATATTTAAAACTACATCATTAAGCCAAATTATAGCTTCTTCTTTAGTTAAATTATAAAATGTTTCTTGAAAATGTTTACTAAGATAAGTTATTGCAATACTTGATGCAACTTCTCCAGCTCGATGTCCTCCTAGTCCATCGGCAACCGCAAGTAAATATTCTTCTTTTTCATTTTTTAAAATAATGACACTATCTTCATTATGGTCCCGAACTTTCCCAACATCGGTTAAATAAAAACTTTTCATGAAGCCTCCTTAATTGTCTTTAACTGTCCACAAGCAGCACTAATTTTTGAACCAAATTCTTTTCTGATTGTAACACTAATATTATGCTTTTTTAAACAATCATAAAACTTTAAAATTCGTTCTTTTGAACTTCTTTTATAGCCTATATTATTTGTTTCGTTATAAGGGATTAAATTAACATAAGCATTAAGTCCTTTTAATAAATTAGCAAGTTCTATGGCACATTCTTCGGTATCATTTACCTTATCTAACATAATATATTCGAAAGTAACTCGTCTATTTGTTTTTTCTATATACTTTTTAACGGCCTCAATTAAACTTTTTAAATTATATGCTTTATTAATTGGCATTAATTTGCTTCTTAAAGTATCGTTTGGGGCATGAAGACTAATTGCTAAATTTACTTGATAAGGAAAGTTTGAAAATTCGTAAATTTTTGGAACAATTCCACAAGTTGAAACAGTTATATGCCTACTTCCTAAATTAATTCCAAACGGAGAATTAACAGTTTCTATAAATTTGCAAATATTTTGATAATTATCAAATGGTTCGCCAATTCCCATTATAACAACATGAGAAATACGAATATTTAAATCTTTTTCAATTTTTAAAATTTGTAAAACCATCTCACCACTTGAAACGTTACGGATTTTTTTAATTCTTCCAGATTCACAAAAAGAGCAAGCCATATTACAACCAACTTCTGAAGAGATACATAAACTATTTCCGTAATCATGTTGCATTAAAACCGCTTCAATTGTATTTGCATCTTTTAATTTTAATAAATATTTATTAACAAGTACATCACTTTCTTTTTTAATAATTTCTATATCATCAATAAAAAAATCTGTTTTTAATTTTTCAATAATTTCTTTTTTTAAATTGGTCATTTCTTGAAAATCTTTAATTCTTTTTATATATAACCAATCAAATACTTGACGAGTACGATAGGTCTTTTCTCCAAGTTGTTTAAAGTACTCATTTAATTCATTAAATGTTTTATTGTATATATTTTCCATACAAACACCCAAAATAATTTTACCATAGTTAATAAAAAAAATATAGTAATTTTAGTTTATTTAACATCTATTTTACTATATTTTAATAATTACTATAATTTTTAAATTCCTGTAACTACAAGCCGAGTGGCGATGTAAGTGTAGGTCGTACCAGTGTACCTAGCGAAGTAGAACTGACTAGCGATTACTCCGTCCGTGTGACCGCCGCCACGATCGAACCACGGACCAGTGGAGTCAACAAAGTGCGACATGTCGGCGAACCAGGCATTATGATATCTTTTAGAATTATCTTTATCAAAGTAGTAATAAAATGGGCCCATCTCTCCCGTTGCATCTCCTAAGATTTTTTTACTATATGATGTTGTGGTTGCATTTTCATACTTATCTAAATAAGCAGCATATTTCGTTAATTCTTCTTCTGTAAAACCACTTTCATCTTTAGTTGAAGATGGTCTATAGGCAGCCATATATTCGTGAGTTCCTCCACTCATATCATAGACTCCGGTTATATTTCCAGTTGTTGATGCCAGATAACCGGTTGGAGTATTATAAGGTAAAGTTATATTAGATGTAGTTCCAGCAGTTCCCGTATAACTACTTTGGTCGGTTCCAATAACGGCTGAGTAACCTGTTTTATATTGATTATTATTGTTAATATTTATTTCTTTTCCAATTCCATATAAAGAATGTGATAAATAAGCGACTGCTCCCCATTCGGTATTTTTCATCATATGACTATCTAAATCTCGGTTATAGTTATAGGCACTTTTAAAAAAGTTAGAAACTGTTGAATTTCGCCATGAATAAACGTTTGGTTTTACTATTATTTTATCGCTTTCAACTTTATCAACTTGGGCTTTAGCAAATGTCCATGTTGTTGTATTTTCAATTGGCTTTCCAGAATCCCCTTGATTATAACCAGTTTCAAATTTACCAACCCAAATTCCATTTAATTCTTTGCCATTTAAGGTAAAGGCTGGATGAGTTAGCCACTCTCCATTAGTTGTATTATTTGATTTATTTGTTTTATTATTTTCAAACTCTATTTCGATTAGTCTTGTATTTCCAAAAAGCATTCGATATGATGTTAAGGAATTTGCATCGTCAGTTATATTTCCTATAGAATAATTTCCATCTTTTTGATTTGCATTCCATAACTTATACTTAAACCTTGGTATCCAAACAAAATAACTTTCAATATCACTTTCTTTTATTTCACTGCCAACTTTATAGTTTAAACTGGGATTATCTACTAAGATTACTGCATTAGCCCACTCTTTCTTTTGATAGTTATACCATTCTTTTTTTATATTGGCATATGTTACTTTCCCTTTTTTATCAATTGTTACCGGGATTAACTTACCACTAATAACTGGGTCTGCTCCTTTTAAAGTTGCATCTTTATAGTTTTCTTCTCCGGCATTTACTTCTTGCTTACTAATAATTGCTTTTCCTACTTCTTTTTGTAAATTAATTTCTTTATCTACCTTTACATAAATAATACTTATTATTGTAATTACCATAATTACTAAGATTAAATTTCTTTTATTTTTCATCTTTCATCCTCCTAAATAAACTTAAAAAAACACCTAAAAACTTGGTAAATTTCTTACCAATTTTTTAAGTGTTATTCTTTTAAGTTCAAAGGATTTACTTGATATTTAAGTACTATCCCCCCCCCATGGTTGACAATTTGTCAACTTCTTTTCTTTGATAATTTTTATAATATTTTAACTTATTTTCCATCTCAAGTTCTCCTATTCTTATATTAAGAATACAATATTTTTAGAATTTAATCAAGCAAAAAAGAATTTAAATTATTTCTAAATTCTTTTATGTAATTCTTTTACCTTTCGTAATCACATTTTGAACATTTAATTTTATCATTTTTCTTAACTAACATTTCGTTGCAATTAGGGCATAACTCCCCAGTTGGCATATCCCAATATGCAGTTTTACATTTTGGAAAATTATTGCAACCATAAAAAACTTTACCTTTTTTAGTATGCTTCTCAACAATTTTACCAGAACAGTTTGGACAATCAATAATTTCTTTAATATCTGGAGTTTCTTTTTTTATATATTTACAATTTGGATAATTACTACATGCAACAAATTCCCCATATCTTCCTTTTCGAACTACCAAAGGATTACCACATTCAGGACAAACTTCTCCGGTTTCTTCAGGTTTTTCTTTTTCCATTCCCTTAAAAGCCTTTTGAAGAGTTTCATCAAAAATTTGATAAAAATTAGTTAAAACCTCTAAATTATTTAATTCACCTTGAGCAATTTTATCTAAATCTTCTTCCATATTAGCAGTATAACGAACATTAATAATATTACTAAAATATTCCTGCAAGCGATCTGTTACTTGAATTCCAACTTCAGTTGGAACAAATTTTTTATCTTCCAAAATTACATAACCACGATCTCTTATATTAGACATAATAGTTGCATAAGTTGAAGGTCTTCCAATTCCTAACTCTTCCATTTCATGAATTAATCTTGCTTCAGTATATCTTGGCTTAGGCTTAGTAAAATGTTGTTCATATTTAATTTCTGAAGATTCAATTTCTTGATTTAATTTAGCATTTAAATCTGGTAAAATCGTATCTTTTGTATCTTCAAACTCTTGATAAACATCTAAATAACCTTTAAAAGTAACCACTGAACCAGTTGTTTTAAACTTATAATCATTGTTATCTAGAATGATGGTTGTTGCTAAAGTTTTAGCATCACTCATCAAAGAAGCAAGTGTTCGTTTATATATCAAATTATATAATTTAAATTCATCAGCTGTTAAATATTTTTCTAAATCTTTAGGTTCTCTTAAAATACTTGTTGGTCTTATTGCTTCATGAGCATCTTGAACATTTTCAGTTTTTTTACTTCTTTTAATATACCCAACAAACTCTTTTCCAAATTTTTCTTCAATATATTTAAAAGCACTACCTGTAAATTCATCACTTAACCGAATAGAATCCGTACGCATATAAGTAATTAATCCGACAGTTTCACTACCTATATCAATACCTTCATACATTTTTTGAGCTAACATCATCGTTTTTTTAGCATTAAAATTAAGTTTAGTTGAAGCTTCTTGTTGCAAAGTTGACGTTGTAAATGGAAATTTACTAGCTTTATTTTTCGTTTTCGTTTCAATGTTTTCTAATTTGAAATTAGCACTTAACTTGGCTAGTATCTCTTTAGCTTCATTTTCAGTTTTTATCTCAATATCCGCTTCTTTATATTTAAAAAGTTCTGAAGTAAAAGGTTCAGCAAAATCGTTAAAAAAGGCAGTAACAGTATAATACTCCTCACTTTTAAAAGCTGCAATTTCTCTTTCTCTATCAACGATTAATTTTAAAGCAACACTTTGAACCCGACCAGCACTTGTTCCACTAGTCTTTGATTGCATAAGTTTACTAAGTCTAAATCCAATAATTCGGTCTAAAAAACGCCTTGTCTCTTGACTCTTAACTAAATTATAATCAATTTTTCGAGGCTTTTGGATTCCCTCTAAAACTTTATCTTTAGTAATTTCATAAAATAAGACTCTTGAATAGTCTTTATTTTTAATGCCAAGGGTATCATATAAATGCCAAGAAATAGCTTCCCCTTCTCGGTCGGGGTCGGTTGCAAGATAAACTTTGGAAGCTTCTTTAACTAATTTTTTTAAATCACTTATAACTTTCTTTTTACCTTTAATTGGTACATAATTAGGGGTAAAGTTATTATCTATATCTATTCCAAGTCCATATTTACCAGTTGTTGCTAAATCGCGAATATGACCTATACTACTTACAACTTTATAATTTTTTCCAAGGTATTTTTCAATTGTTTTACTTTTAGCTGGGGATTCAACTATTACTAAATCCATATCATCACCTCATAGACAAATATATACTAATTATTTTTTAAAATGTCAACTATTTAAAATCATTTTTTGTAAATTCAAATAAGGCAATTGCAACTGCATTATCTAAATTTAAACTATCAATGTTAGTAGTATGCTTAATAATAACACTAGTCCCAAGATTTAAATAAGAATCAGGAAGTCCCGTTGCTTCATTTCCAAAAATTAAAGAATAAATTCCTTCATTTTTAACATCTTGAAGAACCGTTTTCGCTTTTAACATAAAAGGATAATAACTTCTTCCTTTCGTTTTTTCAAGATATTCTTCAATACTATCAAAATAAGTAAATCGAAGATTAAAAATTGCTCCCATACTACTTCTTATTACTTTAGGGTCAAATATATCAACTGCCGGTTTTATAATTGCTAAATCACAAATCCCAAATCCAACTGAACTTCTAATAATAGTTCCTAAATTTCCCATATTTGAAGGATTTACTAAAACAACATGATTTTTGGAATAATCAATTTCTTCGTTAAACTTTTCAAAAACTCCAATAATAAAGCAATTTTCTTTATCTGATAAAGTATTTATAGTTTTATCACTAAAAATTATTTCAATTTTATTAGTATTACATATTTTTATAATTTTTTCATAAGTTTCATTTTTCTCTTGTTTAGAATGAATATATACTCTTTTAGCATATTTTACTTTTTTATTTAATCCTTCAAGGGTTAAAGTTGTTCCTAATGTATATGTTTCTAAATCACTTTTTTTATACTTTTTCATCTTTATTCATGGTAATTTATTAAAATTACATCTTCTCCTATCTTACTAATATTTTCATAATCAATTTCAATTTTAGCACTTCCTCTTAATGAAAAAACACTTCTTGATGGTTCTATTAAAAAAGAGATTATTCTTCCACTAACAGGTTCTATCCTACAATCTATAATATTACCAATTTTTTTGCCATCTTTAATATTAATAACATCTTTATTCTGAAATTCTGATAAATTCATAATCTCACCACTTAAGAATATGCTATTAATTTTATTTTATTTCATAGTAATCTTCAAGATTAAGATTTATTTTATTGTTATCTTTTTTATATAAGGTAAATAAATCATCATTAACTTCTACGTAATCTCCTACTAATTTATTTAAAACAATTCCAACTCCATAATCAATTTTATCTTCTTTATTTATTCTGCCTGCCCCAAGACTACAAGATAATTTACCAATATTTAAAGCATTAATACTGATAACTTTACCTTTTTTAGGACTTTTAATAATTTCTTTATGTTTGCTAATTTCTAAAGAATTTAAATCACCACCTTGATTTTCAACAAATTCTTGAAATTTCTTGTAGGCAAGACCTTCTTGTAATGATTTTAAAACTAAACTTTTAGCTTCATTTAATGGTATTTCTTTGGAAAGACTAATCATTTCACTTGCTATTTTAATAGCTAAATCTGTTAAAGGTCCAGTTTTTCCTTTTAAAACTTCGATTGCTTCTAAAACTTCTAAACTATTTCCTATATTAGTGCCAAGAGGAGTATTCATATCGCTTATTTCGCAAATTGTCTCACGATTATAAAAGTTACCAATTTTCTCCATTAAAGTTTTTAATTTTTTAGCCTCTTCTAAATTAGTAATTAAAGCTCCTTTACCACATTTTATATCAATTAAAATTTTATCAGCACCACCAGCAATTTTTTTAGCCATAATAGAAGTTGCAATTAAAGGAATTGATGAGGTGGTACCTGTTACATCTCGTAGGGCATAAATTACTTTATCAAGTGGACAAAGATTACTAGTTTGACCAGTTACAGCAAACCCAACTTTTTTTAAAGCATTTAAAAACTCATCTTCAGAAAGCGAAACATTAAAACCTTTAATACTTTCTAATTTATCAATCGTTCCTCCGGTATAACCTAATCCTCGGCCACTCATTTTAGGAACAACTACGCCGCACGATGCAACAATTGGCCCGATAATTAAGGTTATTTTATCTCCAATTCCACCAGTTGAATGTTTATCAACTTTAATACCAGGTAAAAAACTTAAATCAAGAGTATCACCACTTTTAATAAAAATATCAACTAAATCAAAGGTTTCTCGTTCACTCATTCCATTTATACAAATAGCCATTAATAAAGATGCCATTTGATAATCTTTAACATAATTATTTAAATAGCCATTAAAAGCATATTCAAGTTCTTCTTTAGTAAGTTCTTCTTTAACTCTTTTTTTATTTATTATATCAACTATATTCATAAAATTTCCTTTCATTTAATTTTAAACATTTATAAAAATATTATAACTAAAATTAAATTCTTATTCAATAATTAAAATAGCTATTGATTATAAATCAATAGTCTATTCGTTAAGCCAAGGAAATTCATGGTATATATCAATAACTGCTCGATTATTAGTTAAAGTGTTTCCCAACTGAGATTTATTTCCATATTTTGAATTTAAAAGATAATTGGCGGCTGCTTTTTCATTATCATTTATTGTATGAACCTCATAATTTTTATTATTATCTATTATATTTTGTTTTACTTCTTCTAAATTATTTATATCTTCTTTACTTACATAAAAACCTACTAGTTCTTTATTTTCATTGGTAAATGCTTGCAGAGTAGTTTCTTCTTTTTTGATTCCATTTGAAAAATTAACACTTTCATTTAAACTATTATATTTAAATCTTGGTATCCAAACCCATACATTTGCTATATTTTCCGTCTTAATCTCAGTTCCTGGTTCAGATTTTAATAAAATTTCTCTTTCACTTTTTTCTTTAAAATCTTCATAAGCTATTAATAAGTTATTTTTTGGATATTGTTTTATATCATTTCCGATACTTTCAATTTCCATATCAGTTAAAGTATCATTATAGACATAGGTTGAACTTATAGAACCATTTAGAAAACTATCAGTAGGAAAACCATAAGCATTAGGATTACCACCTAACATTAAAGGAGCAGGTGATTTAGTTATTGCACCAGTTTGAGCTTGTTCTTTAACTTCCAGTTGTTTTCCATCTTGATAGATATATAATTTCATTTTACTTCCATCATAAGTTCCTACTGCCGTATACCATTTATTTTCGTTAATTGTCATATCACTTGCAAGGTAATGATAACTTCCTCCCGTATGAACTTCAAATCTAATATTATTATTATTTACATAAAGACTTATACCACCACCTTCAGCATTTCCAATTAAACTATTATTGCTTTTATTTAAAGAAAATATCTTAAATTTAGTAACAAGGCTAACATTATTTTTAAAATCATAATTTTCATAGCCAAGATTTAAAAAATTATCTTGCCCATTAAAAGTTATTTCTCCTTGGTCATTTATTGTATAATAATTCTTTTGTTCAATATATTTTCCCTTTCCAACATCTATTAAAATATTATCTTCAGGATAATTTGTTATTTCATTAGTAAAATTATTAGTAATTTCTTCTAAAGTTAAAGTATCTTTATATATTATTGCCTTACTTATTGTTCCATTTATAGAAGTAATATCTACAGGAAATCCAAAGGCATCTGGTTCAGAGCCTAGCGTAAAAGGAGCTGCTGATTTAGTTATTGCACCAGTTTGTTCTTGCTCTTTAGTTTCAATTTGTTTTCCTTCTTGATAAACATAAAGTTTCATTTTAGAATTATCGTAGGTAGCAACTACTGTATACCACTTTCCTACCTCAATTAAATTAGTACTCATAAGATCACGATAGGCTCCATTAATATGAATACTAAAGCCAATTTTTTTAGTTGACAGAATTCGTATCATACATCCTCCACCTTGGGTATTGGAAATTATACGGGTTTCATTGTTTAAACTATTTAATTTAAATCTTGCAACTAAACTAATATTACTTCCTAATTCTTCATTAGCATGACCTAAATTATAAAAATCATTAACTCCATCTAAATAAATATCTCCATTATCTAAAATTTCATAATATTTTGTATCTGGAATACTAGTGAAGGTTTCATCAACTAATTTTCTTTCCCCTTCTTTCAAGGTTATAACATTAGCCCACCTGTTAGATTCGCTTTCTAAAAAGCCTATTTTTTCAACTAGTAAATTATCTTTTGGATAATCTATTATCTCATTTGTAAAATAATTTTTTATTTCGGTATCAGTTAACGTATCTGTGTAAACTAATGTATCACTTATTATATAATTTAAGAATTCTCCATAAGGTTTTCCATCAACACCAGGATTTCCACCTAACATTAATGGTGCAATTGAAGGTTTTATTGCTCCTGTAACTGACATTTCATTTTCTTCTAATAAACTACCATTTTGATATATATATAATTTAATTTTATTGTTATCATAAGTGGCGACTACTGTATACCAAGTATTTCCATTTATCGTCATTGTAGAAGTTAAATCTTTATAACCACCATTTACATGAATTCCTACTCGAATTTTCTTATTATTTAATACACCAAAATAAAAACCAGCTCCTTCTGCATTTCCTATTATATAACCAAAAAAATTACTTGGAAAACTATTTACTTTAAATCTTGCTACTACACTAATATTATTTTTAAAATCATAATTTTCATATCCTAAATTAACATAATCATCTGTTCCATCTAATGATATATCTCCACTTGGTAAAATAGTTGCTACCATTGTTTTTACATCTTCAGCATCACTTTTTTTATAATCAGCATAGTTATACCATGCATAATGTTTATTTCTATTGGTTATATCAGCAATTTTCCATATTCCACTTTCATCTGTTTGTTTTTCATAATATACGGGTATCATACTAGCAAGCATTTCAGGCGGATTAGCTCCACTTCTATCAAGAGAATTATTTTGAAATGCATCTACTTCTACTACTTTATTAAAAGTTTGACCTAATGGATTAGCATCTATATCTATCCATAATACTATTTCATAAGTTATTATTTCAGATACTTCAATTACTCCTTCATCAATTATTCCGTTGCTATCTAAATTTCTGATTTCAAAAGTTTCTTTGGTATTATCTATTGAACTTATCCTAGTTAATCGATATCTTATATCATTATTACTCATTGTACTTTTAGTTTCTTTATCAACTAAACTTACTTTGTAATTTGCTGATACATTTCCGGTATTTTGAATTTCAAAAGTTGTACTTTCATTATATATTCCATCTTCATCACTCATTGGCACTGTTTTATCTAGTGTTACAGAAACCATATCTTTTAATAAAATTACTCCAAAGTTTTTCATACTTAAACTTTGTTCTTCAGATTCACGTTCTGCTTTTAAATAAGCATAACTACTTCCAATTATTAATACGATTGTTAAAACGATTAGACTAATTATTATACTTTTTTTATTCATAAAATCCTTCTTTCTTTTTTAACTTAAAAAAACACCTAAAAATTTGGTAAATTTCTTACCAATTTTTTAAGTGTTACTCTTTTAATTTTTGAGAATTTAGTTGATATTTAAGTACTATACCCCCCCCCAGGTTGACAAATTGTCAACTTCTTTTTCTTCATAATTTACATCTATTTTATACATAATATCACATCCTATTTTATTAGATGATTTTATTATATCAATTTGAATTTTCTTTTTCAATATTTATTCCAAAAAATTTCGAAGCTATTTCTAATCTTTCAGGATAATCTTCTTTTAACAATGCTTTTTCTAATTTTCCTTTATTATAAGTAATAACCTTTTTCATAACAGAAATATCATTTTTAAATTCAATAATGGTATAAAAAATTATATTATTTTTAACACATCCACTACTACCAATATCAATCAATTTAATATCATCAACCTCAAATTCAAATCCTGTATGTTCATGACCTATAAAAATATAATCATTTCCTGTCTTTTTTACAATTTCCCCTAAACTATCTTTTAAACTCGTTAAAATATTTAAACTATAATAAGGATATTTTAAATTTCTATCTTTAATTAAAAAATGCTCAAACAAAATCTTTTTATCTAAATATTTACATTCAATAAACAACGGACATTTCTCTAAAAATCTATGTTCTTCTTCTCCTAAAATTTTATCAATATATTTATAATGTTCACTTCTTTTTAAATCAACACTTTTATCAATATTAAAACCAAATAAATAACAAAGTTCATGATTACCTAAAATAAATTTAATTTTTTTAGAAATTATTAAATCTAGGCATTCTTTACTTTCCGGTCCAAGACCTATAACATCTCCTAAACAAATAACTTCATCAATTTTTTCATTTTCTATATCATTTAAAATTTCTTTTAAAGCTTCTAAATTACCATGAATATCAGAAAATACCGCAATTCTCATAACTCCTCCATAAACGAAATAATTATCCCCATAAATTGTTTATTATTATAATAAATTTTTCTTAATTTGACAATAAAGAAATTAGAAAATCCAAAAAAATATTAAAACTCCTAACATATTTTGGAATTAAATGAAAATAATTTTAATAAATAATACTATGAATATAGTAATAAAATTTTTAATTAGTTTAATTTTATTTATCTTTGGTATCAACTTATTTTCCAAAGCTCTTGGTAATTTATATCAAAAAAAGATTAAATTAATTTTAGAAAAATATACCAAAACTCCTTTAAAAGGTATTATCTTTGGAACTATTTTAACAGCAATTATTCAAAGTTCAACTATTACTACTATTTCAACAGTTAGTTTAGTAAATTCAAATCTTTTAACCTTTCATAATTCTTTAGGAATAATGATGGGAGCAAATCTGGGAACTTGTATTACTTCTTTTATTATTTCTCTTTTAAATTTAAAAGAAAGTAATAACCTTTTAATTTTTTTAAATCCTAATAATTATATTCCTTTAATTTTAGTAATTGGTCTTATTTTAAGATTTAAAGGTAAAAAAAATAAAAGTGAAGTTTTGCTTGGCTTTGGACTTTTTATGTTAGGTTTATTAATGATTGGAAAAAGTTTAGAACCAATAAAAGAGTATGCTTGGTTTAAAAATTTGCTAAGTTCTTTTAATAATCCAATAATTGGGGTTTTAACTGGTCTTGTTGCAACGACTTTAATTCAATCATCAAGTGCAACGATCGCTATTTTACAAACCCTATCAGAAACAACTAAATTAACTTATTATACAACTACGCCAATTATTATGGGTGAAAATATTGGGACTTGTCTTACAACCTTAGTAGCTAGTATTAATACTTCTAAAAATGCTAAAAAAGTGGCGGTTAGTCATCTTTTATATAATCTAATTGGAACTATTATTTTTTTAATTATTTTTTATCTTGCTAAATTATTTAATTTAGAATTTTTAACTAATTCAGTTAATTCTTTTAAAATTGCACTTATCCATACTCTCTTTAACTTTTTTTCCATTTTAATCTTTTATCCGTTTTTACATAAATTAGAAAAATTAATTAATTATCTTGTTAGATAAATTATTTTCTTATATAATAACAAGTGGTGATATTATGATAAAAGAAATGATTGAAAATTATGAACCGTTTAATGTTCAAGAAGAAAATGATAAACTAGTAATGTTAAAATATTTAAATACTTTTGATGATTGTCTAAGAAGAGAAAACGTTTTTGGTCATTTTACCAGTAGTGCTTTTATTGTAAATCAAGATTTTACTAAGGTATTAATGGCTTATCATAATATTTATAAATCTTATTCTTTTTTAGGAGGACATGTAGACTTGGATAGCAACTTTTTAAATGTTGCAATTAGAGAAACTAAAGAAGAAAGTAGTCTTGAAAATTTTCAAATTTTAGATAAAAATATTTTTAGTTTAGAGATATTAGCAGTTTCTTCACATTTTAAAAATCAAAAATTTGTATCTTCGCATTCTCATTTAAATGTAACTTATCTTTTTCAAGCTAACGATAAAGATTTTATTAAAAATAAAGAAGATGAAAACTCTAGTGTTTCCTGGATAAATATTTCTGATATTTCAAAAGTAGTTAATGAGAAGGATATGAAAGTAATTTATCAAAAGATAATTGCTAAAATAAAACTTAAATATTTAACTAATAACTGAATATAAATTGTCAGTTATTTTTCTTATAACTATTTTATTAAAGGGATAAATATAACTACTTTTATTATTGATATAACTAATATTAGGACTACTTATAGAAATGGCATACTCGGGGTTATCAGTTGGAAAATAAGCAACAAAGGCTGTAGAAATTGATTCGGTTTCAAATTTTCCATCTAAATTACTATCAACGAAGGTTTCACTGGTTCCGGTTTTACCACTTGGATTATATTTTAAATCTATATAATTACGCCCAGTTCCTTCTTTAATTACTAAATTTAAAGCTTTTTTAACGCGATTTAAATAATTATCATCTATATTAATATTGTTTAAAGCTTCTTTTTCATATAAAACTAAAGTTTCATCCTGATTTTTTATCTCTTTTAATAAATGAAGTTTATATCTAGTTTTCCCATTTGCAAGTGTTGAAATATATTGATTTAATTGAACATTGGTATAAGTATCATATTGACCAATTGCTAAATTCATTAGAAGTCCAGCATTTACTAAATCACCTTTATAACCACTGCTTTCATTTGGTAAATCTATCCCGGTTTTTACTCCTAATCCAAATCTTGAAAAATATTCCCGGTAAGTATCAAAGGCTTCTTTTTTTACATAAGCAGGTGCATTTTCTCGGTAATTAACCCCTCCAACTCGAAGAGCAATTTTAAATTGATAAACATTACTACTATTAATAATGGCTCCTAAATCATTAATATAACCCATAGTATAAATTGAACATTTTTTAGGAGTTGCTTTTAATTTAATGCATTCATCAACCATAAACTCGCCTACTTTAACAGCCCCTTCTTGATAACCAACTAAAATACTTGCTCCTTTTACAACACTTCCACTAGTCATAGTATCAGTTAAGGCCCCAATTCCATAATCAGATATTTTTCCATTTTGATATAATTTACCACTTATCGCTTTAATACTTCCATCATTTGGATTGGAAATAGTTACATAACTTCGGTCAAAATATTTAGTATTAATTGAACTTTTTGCTGTTTTAATTTCCCTAGTTAAGGTATCATCAACTAATTTTTGAAGTTTAATATCAATAGTTAAATATAAATCATTACCAACTTTTCCATCTTTAATTAAAATTTTTTCATTATTTTGAACTAAATAAGTTTCTTTTTCACCCTTTAAATAAGAATCATATACATATTCTAAATTGCTAAGTCCAACTGTATCATTTAAACTATAACCATTTTTTAAATAATAATCTTTATTTTCACTTGTAATCTTGCCCGTTGTTCCTAAAATATTTTTTAAAGTATCACCATATAAATATAACCTATCATAAGTATATTTAGTATCAAATCCTTGTAATTTAGAATTACTTTCGGAAAAATAGGCAAATTCTTCTTCAGTTGCATAAACTTTTATTATTTTATCATCATAAGAATAACCATTATTCATTAAATAATAAAGATAAATTGCTTTTTTATCATCTTCTTTATATATTTCTAAATCACTTTCTTTTATCTTTGATTTTTTTAATTTATAAAAATCATTTTCACTTAGTTTATGTCTTTTATAAAGATTATATTCTGATTCAGTAATTAAAGAATTTACTTCTTCTTCATGAGTTAAAATATAAAAATCTTTTAAATAAGAAGTAGTTAGTTTTGAATAATTTAAATCTAAATAGTCTTTAACTTTATAAGCTAAGGCAATTTCTTCAGTAGTCGTTATTCCAGCTTCTTTTTTATAATAAATGGTTTTAACTAATGTATTATCAACCAGTAAAACCCCATTACAATCATAAATTCTCCCTCTTGGCATTGAATCTCCTAAAACCGTCTTATTATTTAAAGCATTTAATTTATCTAAATAATAATCATAATTAATGATTTGAAGATAATAAAGTCTTCCCATAATAACGATAAAGATTAGATACATAAAGATATTTAAAAAATTAATTTTTGTTTGCAATTAAATCACCATTTATATTATTAGTATTTTTAAAACTTTTATGAATATAATTGATTAGGTGATGTTTGTGTATGAATTAATTTTTCGGGAATATATTAATAAATTAGAAATAGCTGATATATTAAAATTTGCCTCTTTAAATGATATAACTTTAACTGAAAAAGAGGCTACCTATATTTTTAAAACTTTAAAAAATAATTATCAATTCTTATTAGGTAATAATTATATGTTAGTTTTTAAGGAAGCTAAAAATTATTTAAGTGAAGAAAATTATGATAAGGTTTTTAATTTATATATAAAATATCGGTTAAAATATCAAGATTTCTTGCAAAATTAAAAATTAATGATATAATACTCTCTTCAGGAGGTCTTATGAGTGATATTGAAACAATAAAAACAAAGAAACTTGATTTTAAAACTTGGCAAAGATATTATTATAGTATTTTAACTCATTATAGAATGTTAATTGGAAAAGGCTATAAAAACTTACTTGAAAATTATATCAAAGCTTTAGAAAATGCTTCTATAAACTGTTTAGGTGAAGAAATTGATACATATAAAGGTAATATTTTAAATCTTAAAGCTTTAGAAACTAAATTAAATGAACCAAGTTTAAGTATAAACATGAGATAATTATTCATGTTTTTTTATTTTGACTTTTGATGATTCAGGGTCTAAATAAGTTAAATTTGAAAAATTAAATTTAGGATTACTAATTTTTATTTGATAATCTTGGAAAGTTCTAGGACTAATATCTAATTTTTGAATTTTGAAAGTTCCATTTTCGATATTAACAAGTAAGTAATGATAATAATCATAAAAATCATCTGGAACTAAATCAATTGATAAATTATTAATCGTTTTTAAATTCTCCATATAATGATTAATATAAAATTGATTTATTAAGGGATTATCTGATATGGCTAGCATTTGTAATTTAGCTTTTTTATACAAATAATCTTGATAGCTTTTTAAAACATCTTTTTTTTGGGGTAAGAAATTATCTAAAGTATAAAAATTACCATCTAAATCAAAAATATAATTAGTATTTGAGGACAATAATTCTAAAATTTCCCTACTATCAACTATAAAAGTTTTTGGTAATAAAAAGTTTAATTTTTGTTTTAAAAGATAAGGTTTATCATCATCTTTTAAAAGTATATTTAATTCTAATTTATTATCTTGAAGTTTTAAATAAGGTAATTCGTATTCTAAAAATTGTAAAGCAACCGTTATTTTATTAGTAGAAGTTTGTTTTTTCTTTTGGTTATTAAGTAAAATTCCCTTTTTACTTATAATAGTAAGTGAATCTTTATATGGTATTTTAACAATAGCTCCCTTTTCATTCTTTTCTTTCGTGATTAAATTTTTTTCTAACATTAAAAATTCTCCTTTAATTAGATTATATCAAAAACAAATCTAAATTAAAGGAGATTGACTTTATTTTACTATTTTTTTAATAACCTAGTCTTAAGATTTCGAATGTAGCATCTTTTCTTCCAAAGGCTAAGGCTCCAGTTTCATTTTCATATAATAAATCAAAGTAAGCATGTTTTCCTTCAGAAAAACCAATTGCTCCTCCTCGGTCAAGGACAATTGCTAAAAGTGGTGAGATATCAAGACCTTCTATTTTAACAATTGAACCAAAAGGAATTGATTTATCAGCAGCAACGACTCTTATCGTTCCAAAAGTTTTATCATCATAATAAATGTTGCCATCTTTAGCATTAAAACCACTTGCTGTAACCCCACTACAACCAGCACAATCTGGTCCATAACCGGTAATTTTTCCTTGATAAGTTTGTAAAACTTCAGCTGTTTCTAAAACTTCTAAATTAGGGTCATATTTATTTTCATTACCAACTTCTTCTTTCAAAGAATTTTGGTTATCTACTTCTATTTCTTTTTCTTCGTCTTTAATTTCTACTTCTTTTTTCGTTTCTGTTTCAAGTTTAGTTTCACTTTTAGTAGTAATTTCTTCAGGCTCTATCTCTTTAGTTTCTTCTTGTTTAGAATCTAAGTTTTCTTGTTCATTTTCAAGAGTTTCTTCATCATTTATTTTATTAGTTGATAAAGAATTAACAAGACTAGATGAAATAAGTTTTAAACTAGTAGTATTGTTGTTTGTATTTTTTAAGGCTACATTTATATATAAATAACCGCCCAATAACACCACGACTAATGCTGTTGCTAACCCCTTTAACATCGTATTTAAAAATAATTTCATAAAATCTCCTTGCACTTAATTATAACATAAATGCTAAATTAGAGCAAATTACAGTTTTTACCAATTAAACTTTGGGAACTTTCAAAACTTTACCAACTGTTAAATCATTATTTTCTAAATTATTTAAATTTTTAAGTTCTGAAACAGTAGTTTGATATAAATTAGCAATTTTATATAAATTATCACCCTTTTTAACTACATAATTAAAATAATTAGACTTATTACTTTGATTTGGAATTTTTAAAACTTCACCAATTGTTAAATTATCACTGCTTAACCCATTTAAATTTTTAATTTCAAGAACGCTAACATTAAATCTTTTCGCAATATCATATAAATTATCTAAAGGTTTGACAACATATATTTGATAATTTTCCATATCTTCATTCGTAATTTTCGTTGGAATTTTTAATATTTCTCCTAAATTTAAATTATCGCTTTCTAAATTATTAATTTCTTTTAAAACATCTATTGTAGTATTATTTGCTCTTGCAATTGTATATAACGTATCTCCTGGTTTAACAGTATAAATTAAAAAGTCTTGCTCGGACAAATTCAAACCATTTTGCTTATTACTTGGAATTATTAATTCTTGACCAACTGCTAAATTATTAGTTACCAAATTATTAAGTTCTTTTAATTTAGCTACAGTTGTTTCATATTTACGAGCAATAGTATATAAACTATCACCCTCTTTAACTACATAAATATTATTTTTATTTAAATAATCATAAATAGTAAGAGCAATATTAGTTGCTAATTCTTCTTTTTTAGTTTGCAGAAAATCAATATCTTTTGAAGAATCTAAATAACCATAACTAACAATAAGACTTTCAACCTTTTCAGGAACTTCTCTAATAATTGAATAAAAATCTAAAGCGGTATTATTAGGGTCTCGTAATTGATAAAATTTTAAAATATTTTGACCAAGAGATTCAATACTATTACTAATTTGCATAGCTAAGGTATCAGCATCTTTTAAAGCATAAATAACTTCGGCTCCAGAATCCAAGCCACTTGCTAGTTTATTAGTTAAAACAATTCCAGAGTCTCCATTTAAATATTGATTAATTATTGAAAGTCTTTCTTCATCACTTAACGTACTATCATCATCTCTTACTAAATACGCATCAACTCCAAGACTTCGAAGTTTATCATAAATTAACTTAGATATTTCTAAATTAAAATCTTTTTCAACTAAATTAGCATTAACCCCACCTTCAATATTTCCTCCTAAACTTGCATTAATAACTACTTTTTGCATTAAATCACCTATAATAAGTTTATGCTAAAAAAGAAAAATTTAGCCTATTATCTTCTCAATTACGATATTTTAACCTTTCCCGATTAATATTTAAAATTATTCCTATAATAAACATATAAGAAATTAAACTAGAACCTCCATAACTAATAAATGGAAGCGGAATTCCGGTAATTGGTAAAAGTCCAATTGTCATACTAATATTTTGAAGTTGCCCATAAAAAAGCATGATAAAGATTCCTAAAATTATATATTTATCATCTAATTTAATTTTTTTTAAAGAAAGTCTTAAAATGGAAGTATCAAAAATAAGAATAACGAAAATTAAAAACAAAGCGCCTAAAAAGCCAAAGTTTGCTGTATAAGTTGTAAAAATAAAATCCGTTTGCGGTTCTGGAAAATAAACCGGATTTTGATTAAATCCAAAACCAGTTAACCCACTTGCTCCAATTGCAATTAAACTATTTTCTAGTTGATAACCATTACTACTAGCCCAGTTAAAAATTCGCTCCATTCGATAAAAAATACTATTGCCAACTAATGATAAAAAGAAATTTTCTTGAAATATATATAAATAAGTTAAAGTTGCTCCTATAAAAACCACCATTAAAGAAAAGATTAAATACCATTTTTTACTAATTCCTGTAAAAAAAATCATGACAAATAAAATTAAAAAATAAATTATAACTACTCCTGTATCAGGCTCTAAAAAGGTTAAAATACTAGGAATAAGCGTTATTATAAAAAGTTTTAACAGTAAAAAAAATTCATCTTTCATTCTTTTTAAATGTTTTTTATCCTTATATTTAGAAATTACTTCTGCTAAAGTAATAATTAGACTTATTTTCATAAGTTCACTAGGTTGAAAACTAATTGGTCCAACTAAAAACCAACATTTACTTCCATTAACACTAATTCCAAACATTAAAAGACCTAATAGTAAAACATTAATACCTATATAAATTAAATAATGATAAGTTTTAAAAAGCGAAAAACCTTTATAAGTAATAAAAATTGTTAAAATACTACCTATAACATAAAATAATAATTGTTTTAAATAAAGATTATCTAAACTTCCCTTTAAAAAAACTTTAGTTGTATAAATTGACAATATACTAACAATTATAAAAATAATAATCGAAAATACAATATTTAAAGTTATTTTATTTGTTTTCATATTATTATTATGAAAAAAATTAATAAATCTATACAAATAACATATTATTATATGGGAGTGATATTTTGAAAAAGTTACCTAAAATATATCAAAATCAACTTTCGAAAAAAAGTGGTAATAATAAAGAAGTATTTGATAGTTTAAAAGATGATTTAGAACATCCTAATCCAAAAATTGAAAATCAAAATTATAATAATTTAACTGTTAGAGAAAAAATTAAAGAATTAATTAACCAAAATAGTTATATTTTTAATACCAAAGTAGAAATTGTTACGGATGATAAAGAAAGAAGTTGTCAAATTGCTGGGGTTGTTAATAATCATATAATTACTATGGATAATGAAATTATTAAGATTGATGATATAAAAGATATAAAAATCTTTTAAGAAATAGTTATTTGTCATATAACTATTTTTTTTATTTAAATAAATTATATTGAGGAGGAAATATGAACTATAGTATGTTTGATGAAATTGATTATTTTACTAATTTTAAAGGAAATCAAGGTATGAATAATAATGATGATGATTCACCACTTGGACTTTTAAATTATAATGAATCAAGTAATAATAATAAATTATCTTTATATCAACCATATGAAGGTTATATAAGAGGTAATTTATTTAAAAATTTATATAACGCTTATAAAAATTATCAACCAGCTAGAATTAATGTAAAAAGTGAGAAAGAAGAAATGCTATTAAATATTGGTCAAATTTCTTTTGCTGCTCATGAATTGAATTTGTATTTAGATAATTTTCCAAATGATATGGAAGCTTTAAATTTATTTAATAAGTATCGAAAAATGGCAGTTGAACTTGTTAAAAATTATGAAAGGAGATATGGTCCTTTGAATGTAGATAGTAATGACATGACAAAAGTTCCATTTAGTTGGGAACAAGATAAGTGGCCATGGGAGATGTAGGATGTGGAAATATGAAAAAAGATTACAGTATCCTGTAAATATTAAGAAAAAAGATTTAAGAATAGCTAAAATGCTAGTTACTCAATATGGTGGTTCCAATGGGGAATTAGCTGCCGCTTTTAGATATTTAAATCAAAGATATACAATGCCTGATAATCGAGGAAAAGCTTTATTAACTGATATTGGAACTGAGGAATAGGCACCTTCACGATATTCGTGGAGGATACTATGAATTGTAAATATTTAAAGCAAAAATTAAACCATAAACTAGAGTGCAAATTAAATAATAAAATGATAACCTTAAATGATTGTAAGAATTGTAAATATAAAGAATATAAATGCACAATAAATCCTAAAAATTGTGCAAATCAGCAAAATAAAACAACAAAAAATACAATGATTGACAAAAAAATAAAATCTAAATCAAATAAACTTGCTAAATTAGAAAAAAATAGGTTTAGTTTATTTTCTGATAATAAAGATGAATGTATGTTTTGCGATAATACAACTGATTTAACTTGGCATGAAATTTTTAGAGGTAAAAATAGAGCTAATTCTATGAAATATGGATTATGCCTTAGGATGTGTTGGAAATGCCATGAAAGATGGCAAGAAGATAAATCTTTTAACGACTATTGGCATAAATTAGGTCAGCAAAGATTCATGCAATATTATCATAAAACTAAAGAAGAGTTTAGAGAAATATTTAAAAGAAATTTTCTATAAATTAAAAAAAGGTAGATATGCGATTAAACATACCTACCTATTTTAATTTTTTATATAACTTTTTTCTATAAGTTTTTGGATTTTATATTCACTTATTGGATATATAGAAGCAACGTACGAATTTTTATTATCTCTCAATTTCAATTTTACAACAACACAAATATTTTCATATAATTTTTTTAAATATAATAAACTATTTCTATCTTTTTCATAATAAACAAAATCAGGATTTTGTATTATTAAATCAATATTATCAACAGAATAATAAAAACTTTCCTTACTTTGAAAATCTTCCTTATGCTTTTCGATGTGTGCATATAAATCTAATGAACGTACGATTGGTTTTTTATTGTATTCATACAAACCATATTTATCTACAACATCTTGTGTTATATACCCAACTTCTTTCACAAATCTATTTTTTGTCATAAAATACCCCAAAAAATAACCCACACTATATTGTGTGGGCAATATGAATGAAGTAGTCTCCCAGTCCTACATGTATACTTTCACTTTAAAAGTTACTCAAACTTATTAAAAAATAAGCGTTAGTGCAAGAAGAAAATTTACACCCTATTCATTCATAAATATAGTTAATATATTGCATAAATACTATATTGCTTAAAAGAGCACAAAATAACAATTAAGTCGTTTAACTCAATCAAGTACCTAAATATTATCATATTTTTTTATGTTTTGTCAACTATTTTTCAAAATTTAACTATATCACTACTAATATAATACCAATAACAATAAATTATACTATTTAATTAATTCTTTATGAGTTGCCTTTCCAACATTTCCATCAATTATAAGTCCTTTATCTTTTTGGAACTTCTTAACTGCTGCTAAAGTATCAGGTCCAAACGAACCATCTACTCCACTACTACCTACAGAATAACCTAATTCAATTAATCTAGTTTGTAGCCACTTAATATGGTTAGTAGCTCCTTTTTTTAGATAATATAAATAATTGTTATGACTTGCATTCTCTGTTAAAGGACCAAATGAACCATCGACAACTAATCCGCATTTGTAGTCGGCATTTAACGCTCTTTGAAGTGATTTAACTCTTTCTTCTCTGCTTGAAGATGTTGAATCTATTAATTGGCTATCAAAATGAATTGCTGCTCCCATGTTTGGATAATTTCCATTTACATTACAATAACACCAATGATAATATTTAGTTTTTTTTAATTCATTTACTAAGGATATTCTTGTATTTTGATTACCTAAACTTCCATCTGCAAAATAAAAATCAGCGGCTGAACCTTTCATATGTGCTGAATTAACAGCTCCACCTACTTTTTTATTGAATTTTGAACATCTGTAACCACTTGAAATATTTATAGCTTTACCTGTTCTCGTTCTTAATTCTTGTAAAGTATCTAGTAAAGTTGTAGCTATACCATTTCCATATGAACCACAGCATGGACACTTAAATTCTTCCTTTCTAAAATTTGGATACTTAGTACCCCATTCATTATCTTGAACATATTTACTCATATACTATTTCTCCTCTTTTTTAGTTTTTAAAGCATCATACGCACCACCAACCCCAAGTGATAATGCTAATGATATGATTATTGCTGTTGCTACATCATTAAATAAGCCATAATATACAGCAACAAATGCTGCAATTAATCCAATTATGATATTTTGAATTGGAATAAATCTTGCTGGTACTACTCTATCTTTAAAGAATGTACCTAATAATGCGGTTAATACTGCTGTTACAACAGAAAATATTAATTCAAATGTTATTTCCATATATGTCTCCTACCTTTCTACTTTTAAACTTTCATCTGCTAAAATTACATTTTCACACAACTTTTTTGTGTAACTATCAAATCCTTTTGACAAATAAATATCACATACTTCTGCTCTTTGAACTGTCGGGATTTCTTTATTCCAAATTAAAGCTTGTTGAGCTATTTTTTGAGTTTCAGCCATTTCTTCATTTTGTTCATCAAAATATTTAAATACTTTAAAAAAGCAACCAAAAATGGCTGCTAATATAGTTACCGTTAAAGTTGTCCACCCCCAGTATTTTTTTAATTTTTTCATAAATTTTTCCAATTTATTACCTACCTTTCCTATTTATTTCCAATAACCAATAGCTAGAAACCAAATTTTATATGTGTATGATGAAGCATCCGTTCTTGCGACATATAAATCTGAAATACTATTAGCTGTAACGGTTGGTGAAGCATATCCTATTTTATAACAACCATAATTTGATGTTGGTAATATATCATACATCAAAAAAGGTGGTTCTATAAACTTTTCTGGAAAATCATAAGCATATGGTATTTTAAATACATAATGCTCTCCCCATTTAAACTGATATGATGCTGAATTTTCTTCAGTTATTCTAAAACATATCATCAATCCATTAGCCCATTTTACATAAGTATTATTTGCATTTGACCCAATGTCACATATTTCTCCATCAAAAAACATATTATTTTTAAATTTTATGCTTTTCATATCTTTTTATTAAGGACAATTATTAACTTAATAGACTGCTTTTTATACAAATAAGTTTTATTCTTAATGCATCGGCATTATTAATTATATTCGGCGAATAATATTGAACCCAAACAGTAGTTGAACCGGTTTTATTTAAAAAGCCATAAATTGGTGTTAACTGAAGACCAGAGGAATCACTTATTGATGAACTTTCAAAAATAGCCGAAATAGATGTATAACCTGATGGTATCGTTACTACTTGATTAATATATCCACCTTGTCCTGCCCTTGTTGGAGTAGGAATAGTTAAGGCTGAATCAACAATTTTTATAATTCCCTTTGCATTTATGCCTGATAAATCTAAATAAGTATTTTTAAATTTAAATGATTTAACTTCAGCCAATTAAATCACCTATGCCCCTAAAATCCTCCTTTCGGAGTTTTTGTAATTTGTTTTTGTGCGTAAGCACTGTATGTATGTATGTATGTATGTATGTATGTATGTATGTATGTAAAATCGTAGCACAACTGTTTATTGTGTCAATAGTTTTTGTAATTTTATACATTTTTTATTCCTCCCATTCATCTACAATTTCTACTCCTAAAAATACACCATTTAGCAAAATCCCATTTTGACAAATAGCAAATGGAGATACACTTTTATAAAGAGGTATTGCTTTAGTATCTAAGTCATTTAATTTATCACTATAATAAATTATAAATTCATAATCTGTTTGATAATTAAAATTTGAACCACAAGTAATTTTGCCGCTATATGTATTTCCGCTTTTTGTTGGTGATAAATTACCACCTGTTATCCAACTTGAACTTCCTTTAACTCTATAAGACCATTTAAGTGTTAAAGTGTTACTTGTTCCACCAAAACTTCCATTAAAATAATTACCTGAATATTCTAATTGAACTGTTCCACCTGTTTGAGTTGTTCTTTTAAAAATAGCATTACAGGTTAATAGAACATAATCAATCATCGATGAAGTTAAATATATAATTGTTGTGTTTGAATATCCACGGCTATCTATTGCTGTAACTATAAAAGAATCTTCGTTTATGTTAGGTATATCTAAATATGAACTTATTGTTGTTCCACCAACTGTTATTTTAGCAATGCTAGCACCATTTTTGCCTGTTGCCTTTGGAGTAATCCTTGCTGTAGAAACATGTCTAACTAATTTTGAACTATTTCCTGTTAAAGATGTTGTTTTAGAATTAACATCAACAACTGTCACACTTAACGTTGGTATGCAATCAGATTTATTACATGTGATTGTAACTACTTTAGAACTTCTACCAATTTCAGTAGAACCACTATAAGTAACACAAGTTATAGTACAATTGCCACTAGTAGATGTTGGAATTTGATTATAAAAAGAAGTAGGAATTGCCCAATTACAACTACTACCTACATTGCTAGCAATTGTACCACTTAAAGTTCCAAATGAATATGATAAAGTATGCGTAAAACCACTACTAGCTCTATTTATAGAAATTGTTGCTGTCTCTCCGATAATTGGATTGGAAACTGTAAATGAACTTGCTCTAGGAATTGTTGTTAATGTCCAGTTACCACTAACTGTACCAGATGTAACCCATGAAGAACCAGTGCCTGAAAAACTTCCTCCAATACCAATTGTTAATGTACCATCAGAATTATGTTCAATATTACCGGTCCAACTACCCATATCAACAACTTTTTTATTTCTAAAATCAATTCCTTGATTTCTATTTACAACATTAGTTGTAACGCCATTTTTTGTATAATAAATCTTTACTGGACAACCAGAAGTATTGTAAGTTCCAACAGAAGTAGACGTTGCTTGTGCATACATATGCAATGTAATATTAGAAGTATTAGAGGCAATATTTTGTGAATTTAATGTATATTCTAGATAATAATTAACATATTTGGCATTACCACCAACTATTGTTCCTTTTAAAAGTGACATTATTTACCACCTCCAGTATAGAAAAATCCTAAACAAATCCCTTGCTCACTATCTTGAAATTCTTCCATTCTAAAATTTTGAGATGCTAAATACTGTTCAAAAATTAAATTTTTAGAATAGTTGACTGTCTGACCTTTATAATTATCTAAAAATGGGGTTTTAGTTGCAATAGAATCATCAACATAACCGTTATATTGTAACGTTTGTTCTGAAGCACCAGTTTTATCGACTACTTCTTGGCCACTTTCATCAATTGTTAACCCAGTTGGAGCACCAGTTTTAGAAATTTTTAAGCCATCTTTTCCAAATGTATACCCAGTTTCAGTTGTAATTTCTTTTACTCCATCCCTAATTCTTTCTTCTAAAACTGTTATATTAGATTCAGTTGAAGTTTGATATTGTGTTACTTGATTTCTTATTTCTGTAATGCTTTCTTCTTTGGCATAGTCACCTAATTGGTTAACTAAATCTTGATAATTGTTGTCTGATTTTGTTGAAGTATCATTTATTTGATTTTGTAAATCATTTAATGTATCATCAATGCTTTCGGTCAATTTATACCATTCATAATCACTAAATTCGATACTATCTTCTGGTGTAAAATCAACATATTCTCCTCGCCATGAACTTGGTCTTTCACCTTCGCCATAAATATCATCTGCTTCTGTAAAAGTTACTCCATCATCAGAATATTTAATATGTAAATATGATGTTCTTCCATCTTCTCCATTTTTACCAGGAGTACCATTTTGACCATTTTCCCCATCTTTTCCATTTTCACCTTTAATTTTTGACCATGTATATGCACTAGGACTTGTTGGGGCTATTGAACTTGTTGTACTTGAAACACCCATATATTCAGTTTCTTCATTCGGAATATCGGTCATTGATTCTCCTGTAGAATTTTTGGAATATTTAACATAAAAATATGTTTGTTCTCCATCTTCACCAGGTGGACCTTGTATTCCTGGTTCTCCATCTTTACCATCTACTCCTTTTGGTGCCAATGTAATCATAACCTTTTTCATAGCGGAATAAACATAATCATCTTCTGTATATAAAAAGTTAATTTCAACTTCGTTGTTAAGATTAGCAATTGGAGTTTCTGAACTAACAGATATTTTTAATTGAGAATCATTGCTAGTAATCTCTAATCCTTCTATTTTTGAAGGGATACTCACGATTGGAGTTACTTGTTTCCCTTTAAAATACGAATAATAATTAATAAAAAAATCACCTGTTTCTATAGGTAATCTTTCATTTGATGGTATTATTAAATTACTAATATCTAAATCGGTGCTAAAAGTATATGTATCTTCTAAATTCTTAATATCCTGTTGTACACTTTCAACAGTTTCTGTAATACTCTTGTTATCAATTTCTAATTGAGCCATCCTCTTTGACTGTTCATCTTGTGATTTTACTAAATCCTCTATTTTGCCACCATTTTTATCGGTTTTTCTTGAAACTGATAAAAGTCTTTTTTCAACATTAGAGGCATATGAAAATTCACTGGAATTTTCTTTAATTTCTGAAGCTGATATAATAACCTCATAATTGTTTTCAATAGTAGAATCTCCACCTAAATATTTAATTGTTTTACTCATAACATAAGCTTCTAATGTATTACCCCATATATCTGAATATGAAATTTTTTGACCTAATTTTAAAGATAATCTTTTTTCCAATTTTTGAGTTCTCATATTAAATATCAAATATGAAAATCCATTTACTCTATTATAGATTGATTTTATAACATCATATCTTCTATCATAATTTGTTTCCGTATCTTGAGGGTCTAATATATAATTATTATCAATTCTAAATTCAACTTTATTTTCTGGCAAATCTTCTGGCCAATAAACATTATCCTCAACGTCTCCTCGACCTAAAACTACCACATTTATAGGTTCTGTTTTTTTACTTTCTGTTGTCAATTCTATCCAATCATCTACTTTATAAATTTTATCTTCAAACCAATTAAAATATAAGATATCATTTTCATCATTATCAACAAAACTACAACCTGCTTTTGCTATTTGTTGTATAACATTTCTATTACTTGGTTTTTCTCCGATATATGGTTGATTTTCTAAAATTAAATCACTATTAGGAAAATCAGAATCATCAAATACTACACCACAATTAAAACCTATTTTATTTCTCCATTCTTTCATATTCATAGGCCACGAATATAAATTGCTATCATAAGGAGTATCTAATTTGTATTTAATATCATAACAACTTATTTTTATATTAATTTTTTCTTGAACTGGTTCTACATTATAAATATAAAAAGAGCCATGGATAGTCTTTATCCATTGACCTTTTAAATTATTATATTCGTTGGTATTATTTAATATTTGAAATTCTGCTGTTCCTAATTCACAAGTTCCAATTATTTCACCATCAACGTTTATACTTTTTTTATATTCAAATTCTTGAATTTTTTTATTATCAAAATCTTTAATCATTATCATTTATCCCTTCATATCCTGAGAATTCTATTGTAAAAGTATCATAAATAATATCATCTGTATTATCATTTTCTGGGATTTTCCAAATTGGAGGATTAGGCTTTTTAGCATAAAATTTCATTGTTATATATTTATTTAGGTATTTTTCAAAATAATTAATATTTATTTCTACTTTTTTTAATAATTTTAATAATGGATATATTTCTTTTTGAGTTAATCTTTCATCAATATCTAAAGTTGCTGCTGGAACCTCAGCACATCTTACTCTTGCCAATGCACCTGTCATCTTACCTCTTTCAGCACTAGATTCCAAATCATTTAAAGTAGGCCCTTGGGTTCCTCGTGGTAACCACTCCCAAGGAATATCAAAATAATCATTTTCATTTTGCGTATTACTAATTCTTATTTGTTTCAGTGCATCACCTCCTAATTTAATAGCAATGGTTTACCCATATCCTTTTCATTTAATCTCATCATATCTAATATCCACTTTTTAGCTTCTGCATTGCCAAACTGAAGGATAAATGTCATATTTCTAAATACAATTTCTTTTTCTTGAGAATTCAAATTATCAAAATATTTATTCATAACTTTTTCCATTGCTTCTTCATCCGCTTGTCTAATTGTATCAAGTGGAGCTTCAATATTTGTGCCATGTCTTTGGTCTCCTAAAATGGCTGCAAATCTATGTCGAGGTGGAATAACCGTACCAGTTGCAAGTTCAGGTATCTGTGGTACTTTAATTGTTGAAAGCCAACCAAATGGTTTCATTCCCAAAATATCAATTCCTTTTATTTTAGATAAAGCCGTATTTATTCCTTTAAATGGAATTGATACTACCTTATTAATTCCTCTAATTATTGCATTAACAATAGTTTTGAAAGAATTTACAATTCCATCTTTTATACCATCAAATATTTTCCCACCTGTTGAAAAAACTTTTTTTACACTTTCCCAAGCATTAGAAAAAATATTTTTAAAAAATGAAGATACTGTACTAAAAACAGACTTGATACCCTCCCAGGCATTTTTAGCACCAGTTTTGAGATTATTCCATAAATTCACAAAGAAATCAGTTACTGGCTTTATTACATTTGAATAAATCCAATTTGCTACAATCGATAATATAGATATTACTAATTGCCAACGTTCTTTAATTCCGTTTACAATCGAATTAAATAGATTAACAAAAAAATCGCCAATAGGCTTAATCACATTATCATATATCCATGTACCAATTTTACATAACCAAGCATATATTTTATCCCAATTTTTTATAATTAAAGCAACCAATGCTGTTATAGCTGCAATTGCAAGCATTATCCATCCAACTGGATTTGTTGCATTAAATGCAATCATTGCAACTGCCACACCAGCTAGTATTAATGCTAGACCCTGTAAAATTGTTGCAAAATTATTCCAACTTGGGTCTTTCATAAAATCAATTATTCCTTGTACCAAAGTTACAATTCCAGCAATTACTAATCCTATACCTAATGCTAAAAATCCATCACATCCAAGTTTTATAGCGGCTATTCCGCCAGCAACTCCTGCTAAAAATGCTATTATTCCATCTTTGTTGGTAGTAACAAAATCTTTGATTTTGTTTAAAAATTCTAATAGTCTTGAACTATATTCAATATCTTGACTATAATCAATTCCACTTCCGCCACCGGAACCAGCGGAATCATAAGAAGAATCGCTTATTACTTCCAAATTATCAAAACTAGCAAGAGAACCACTTGCTTTTTTTCCGCTTTTAGAAGTTTTATCTAATGCATTAGATAATCCTTGGGCTTGTTTTTTTGCATCTTCTAATTTAGTGCCAAATAAATTAGCAATAAATACTGCAATTGTTCCTGTCAATTTAGACAATGCACTCATTAAGGTATTAATTGCTGGCAAAATTGCATTATAAATAGGCATAAATGCTGTCATTAAATTTGCTTTTATTTGATTTAAACTATTGCTAAAAGCATCATCAGTTTTTAACGTTGAAATAAAGCCATTTCTTAAAGAAGTTAAACCTTGTCTTAATAAATTAAATATAGCAACCGTTCCTATTAATCTAGTCATTCTATTTTTAAATTTATCAATTTTAGTTCCTATTTCATTTATAGAACCACCAAAGTTAGTTACACTTTTTTGATTAAATGCATCTATTATTTTGTCTTTGACTTGATTAGCTTCCGATTTGGTTTGTTTTAACCTACTATTCATTAACTCTAATTTTGATGCTAATTCTTGTATTTCAGGATTTGCTAATTTAGCTGTGTTAATTTCCTCTTTTATTTCAGAAATTATTTGAGTTAAATCTACTTTAGCTTGTTCCAATTTTTGCAATTCTGCATCTTCTACTGTGGTTGTAACTCTTTTTGTAGATAATTCATTAATCCTTGCTAAAACCTTTTGTAATTCTTTATCATTTTGAAAAAGTTGAGAATTTAATTCTTTCATACTACTTGGAACAACATTACCACTTTGTATATCAGAAATTCTTTGCTTAACTTTTTCAATTGCTAATTCTTGTGATTTTATACTGTCAACAGACTTATTGTATTTATTTATTAAAGATTGAGTATCTTTTTCTAAATTTTTAAAATCTGCTTTAATTTTGCTATTATCTAACTGAGTATCTATAACAACAGCGCCTTTTTTTATAGTCAGTAAATCACCTACCTTTTATTTTTTTGTGATTTATGATATTCTTCGAAGAATTTTTTTCTAGCTTCTGATTGTACTTTTACGTCTTCTAATTCGATTATATCTTTAATTTGTTCATATTTCTTCTTTTCATCTTTAGTCAATTTACCTTCAGCTTTACGAGTTCTATAGTATGTTAATTCTCCAAACATACATTCTGGATTCATATCCATAAAATAAGGCATAAATTTCCACCAATGTAAATCTGTTTCTTTTTCAATATCAATATTATGAGTTGAATTAATTCCAGAAAAAATATAATTTCCATCTTTTTCAAACGAATATAATCTAACATTTGATTTCTTTGATTGATTATTATCGATTTTACCTAAATCTATAAATTTTATTGCCTTTTCAATAGCCTCTTCAGTTTCTTCTTCTGGAATATCTTCTTTATAAAAGTTTTTTAACAAAATGTACATTTTTTCAACATTTGTTAAATTAACATCTTCAAAGGCTATTAAAATATTAATAATAGTTCTATAATCATAATTAATATCATAAATTTTATTTTTTATTTTTATTTTTTTTGGTAGCACCGATGTTAGAATATTCATTATTCCATCACATCACTATTACCATTTTTTAAATATTTACTCATATTTTTTTCTCTTGCCTCTTTAACATAAGGCATAATAAATTCAATCAAAGGTAATATTGTCATTATATCTTTAGTTCCACCTGTAAATAGTTCTATTGTATCTCTTCCAAAAACTTCTGATAAATCATTTATTACACTATCGATTGCTTTATCTTCTATTGTTAAAGCTTCGTTTATTTTTTCAAATTCACTTGCTACATTTTCAAAATCTTCTATGCTTTCTAATTTTTTATCTGATAAATTAGGAAAATCTCCAATTTTATTTAATTGTTTTAAATCTTTACTTAAATCATTTACAATTTTTGACAATTTATTTATTATTCTTGAATCATTTGGATTAAATTGTAAATAACCTAATACATTTCCATTTTCATCTTTTAATTCTTCCTTTACAAATTTATTTTTTATTATTAAACTCATATTTTTCCCTTCCTTTATAAAAAAATGAGGGGCTATTTTATATAAGCCCCAAAAAATTATTCAGCGACAGTTGGTGTAAATTTATTATCTGCTGTTTTATAAGTTCCATGAACTCTATCATCTAGCCAATTTAATGTAATTGGACTATTTAATTGAGTAGTATCTCCACCCCAAGAATTCAAATTAACAATAGCTGTTTCAGTAAATGCACCATAACTACCATCTTCTTGCTCATCAGCTAAAGTTACTTCCATACATTGAAGTTTCGCCTTATCTCCAGTTAAATTATATTTAAACATATAATAAAGAATTGTTGACAAAGCATCATTGCCTTTGATTGCAATAGGGTCAATTTCAGTAGTTTGCGGACCTGGTGTATGTTTTACTTTTGTTCTTCCTAATACATTCTTGGTAGCATCAGTTTCATTATTAGTTTCTCTTGTAATCTCATCATTATCTTCTCCAAATGGAACCCAAGTTGCATCTTCTTCATTATAAACAATACCATTTTCATCTATTTTTTCGATATTTGAATTAAACATCGTGATATGGTCTTCACGATTAAATTCGTTTTTACCTTTTAATAAAGTTAAAGCCATAACTTATTTCATCTCCTTCTTTTTATAAACTAATTTACATTGCATTTGATATCTAGCAATTGTATTATCATTATTAGTGCCATATAAATATCCTCCTGTTGTAACTTCAATACTTTTAACAATTTCCCCTTCATTTAAAGTCGGAAATATTTTTTTTCTATTGTTTTGATAAAGCCATTCTGCTATCTTTTCAAACAAATGTAAATTTTTAATATTTTGAGTATCAACCAGAGGATTAAAAAAAGAACGACTTGCTAATATAAATTGACATTGCCGTTCAGTCATAGTTCCTAAAACATTTCTTTTTAGTATAATAGGCACTTCCAATGGTTCAATAGACCAATACTCATGGTCTTTAGCATCCATATTCAAATAATCAACATTTATTTCTGCCAGTTTATCTAAATACGGGCATCTTTTAAAATAATCTTTAACACATTCAATAATTGCTTTACTATCTTCCATTTTTACCTCCGTTTATCTTTTGTTGAACTCCTTTAACTAAATCGTCTATTTCATTATTTATCATTCTATCAAACCAATGGTCTCTTCTTAAACTACCACCATAATATCGTAAATCTCTATTTTTAGGGTCCATGATTTTTTGAGTATTTTTTCTACTAACAAAAACTTCAATATCTCCATCACTTTCTTTAAAAGAGATTTTTCCACCTCTAATTGGAAAAGCACCAACTTTAGTAATAGGGTCAACCATTAATTTTCCTTCATATAAATAATTAGCATCAGGAGAATTCCAAATAACCATACCACTTCCTAGTTTAGTAGCATTAACACCTGATTCATGAAGATGTCTTCTACCAGGTAAATAAGGTTCACAATGATAAAGTACAAAACTATCTATGTATTTTTGCACTTCTCCACCACTATCCAATCCTACACTTTCCATAAGTTCAGTAGTATTAGGTAATTTTAATTTAGCTTTAATTTTCAGTTAGTTACCTCTATATTTTGCAAATCATCACTGCCATAACGATTATCATTTATTTTCCTAATAAAAAAATAATTTTTATCAGAATTTTGTAAATCTAATAAATCTGTTATCTCTTCACATTCATTAAGAACAATTATATCTTTTTCTTTCAAAGTATAATTTTTATTTTTATCTTCTAACTTTGAATATTGACTATTTTCCAAATAATCCTTTAAAGCATCATTTGAAAATATAACATGATATAAATAAGAATATTTATCTCCTTTTCCCTCTTCAGATATTGCTTTTTGTGTATAATAAAAGACATCATTTACTATTTTTCTGTTATATTTAACAACGCCATTTTCTTTAGTAATATTAAATATCGTTATTTTATGCGGAAACATTAATATCTACCTCCACAATACATCAAGCCAGTCATTAGTAAATGGTCCGCAATTATTTGATAACATGCCTTATTTAATTCATCTCTATTCAATATTCTTTGAAATTTTAAATTAGATTTATTAACATAACTAACAGAATGTGGGCCAACTGTTTCACTTGCTTTTTCTGAATTAGGTTCGTTCAGTTTAGCAATTAATTGGTCTTGTTCAAATAAAAGATTAATTAATTCGCAAGTTGTATTTCTTATATTATCATCTAATGTATCCTTATTAATTCTATTGAACGTATAAAGATTTATTTTACTACTTGCACTAATTGCATATTTTTTAAATGAAGATTCAGGTATGCTAGAATCTCCATATAAATTTTTATAATATTCATAATCTACTAATTCAGTTAGCATACCTTATCATCTCCTATTCAGTTTTTAAATCAACTTCACTTAATGTAAGTGTTTTAGTTTCTTTACCTTCTGATGTTATTTCAATAGTGTTGTCTTTGTTATGCACCTGAAACACAATTAAACCATCTTTTTCATCTACTGCAACTGGTTTCTTTAATTTAGCACCAGTTCCTTTAAGTTCACACTTAATAGTACCTTTAACTTGCCCTTTTGCCTCTTCAAAATATAAAGGAATAAAGTTACCTGAGTTATCAGTTTTTGAAAATTCAGTCCAATTATCTATGTGTTTTAAAGTACCTGTTACTTTGCCAGTATCATCAATGCTTAAATTTTCACATAAATCTTGAGCTGTCTTTTCTCCAAGATTTAAAGATGTTTCACCACTAGGAACACTTACTTTTATTTCATTTAGTCTACTTTTTTTTTTAAAATTGCAAATGGACATCTCTTAGATTTATCTGGTTCTAATGCATTAATTGGATTAGGTAATTCCCAACCAAGTCTCATAACAAATCTTAAAGCAACCATATCTTGTTGAGCAAGATTGTATACGATTTCTTTAGTTGATGGGTCTTGAATTACACCTTCAGTTAGTAATTTAACGGTTAAATCTTGTCTAATTGAATAAACTGCTTGTTCCATATCACCAATAATTAATTCTGCTTTTTTATCATCATAAGCACCATTTACTAAAAATTGTGTTGGCATTCCATCAACAGAATAACTTTGAGTACCATTTTTTAAATCTTGTAAATATAAAGGTCTTCCTGTACTATCTTTTAAACCTCTTAATTTACCTCTTAGATTTACTCCAGCAATTACACCATTTGGCATAAATCCTGATTTCTCAACTTTAGCAATTACCCCATCTTCACCATAAACATCTGTAAAGAAGTCTTCAGTTGCTTCAACTTTAGCATTTGCTTTTTCAGCTGTTGCTACGATACCATCTCTCCATGAAGTTGGTTTTCCTTCATCAAAAATAACAGCATTATCAATTACTTTACCGAAAGCTTCTTGTACTCTTGGAGTAACTTCTCCCCAAATATCATAGCCATTATCTCTAGCATCATCTAAAACTGCCTCTGGAATTGGAACAATTACAGCAATCTCTTCTGCAACAAGTTCCTTCTTATCCCAAGCCATTTTAGTAGTTTTCTTTTTATCAGTATCTCCATTTAAAAAGTAAGCCATTGGTAAAAGGTCTAAAACAGGCATTCTTAACTTATTAGAAGCCATATTTGGTAATCTTTTAAAACGGCTTAAAACTGCACTTTGAGCTATTGCTCCTTGTATAATTTCTTTTGAATTTTCTTCTGGTATTAATGATTCAACACCAGGTCTTAAAATTGCATCTACATTTCCTTCCATTTATATCACTCTCCTTTACTTTTTACCTACTGCCTTTAAAAGTGCTTCATTAAAGACATTGGAAGTAGTAGTTTGATTATTTCCACTAACAGAAAAAGAAGAGTTAACTCTTCTCGTATTTTCAGAAACTTTATATTGTGGATTTTTTTCTATAAAGTTCTTTAAAGCTGTATCAAAATCTGTCTTATCATCAACTAATTTAGTAACTTCACTTATTACAAAATCTTTAAACTTATCATCGATTTTAGCTTCTTTTACTTTGATACTTCTTTCTAAACCATTTAGTTTATTAGATGTTTCCTCAAATTTTGATTTATAGTCATCTCTTTCCGCGGTTACTTTGACTAATTCTTTTGAAGAAATATCTTCTCTCGAACTAAACAATTTTTCATATTTGTTTTTGTATGTTTTTGCCTCGTTATCGGCCGTTTCATATTTATCTTTGGAAACATACTCACCTTTAGATAAATCAGCAAATTTAATACCAGAATTGTTAATTTTATTACCAATTTCATCAGTATATAAATCCCCTAAGATTTCTTTAAAATCCATATTTTCCCTTTCCTATGCATGTTTTTTAAACGATGTTTGCTCATCTTTGCATAACGTGAATTTATATCTCGACACGTTAGAGTATATTTGCCTTTTATATGTCATGCTTAGGACATGAAAAAAGCCGATATTTCTATCGACTTAAACAGTTACCGACATAAATGTCGGAGTGCTATTTTATAAGCACTGTGAAACCTATCCAGCCCTCGTATCCCTGAATAATAGATTTCACACTACCTATAAAGTAGTGTTATTTTCTTAACCCCATTAAACTTGCATTATCAATACCCATATTTATTTCAATAGCTTTTTTAATCATTTCTTTTTGAATCATCTCTGGATTTAATTTTAATGGAACAGATAATACTTCTTGTAAATCAATGAGACTTTTATTCATTTTAGTATTATTTGGTGGTATTAAATAAGCACATAATGTTTTGTTGTTGCAACTATCACGTTTAGAACATTCTTGACATTTTGGATTTAGCATCGCTCCAGTTTCTAATTTTTGTTTCATGTTTTTCTCTTACTTTGGGTTTTTTTTGAGTCTAATTTAGATATATTACTCATATATGAGTAATGCAAATCCCATGTTGATATTTCACCTGATGTTATTTTAGTGTAAATTTCAATCTCTCTAATCATAGGGATTTTGTCATAAACTATTGCTTCTGCATTATCTATTAACTCTTTACCTAATTGTTTAATATTCTCTACATAATTATTTAATATATCTTCTTTTTTCATTTCTTCGCCATAATAAAAGCACTTTATTTATTTTTGAGTGCTTTATATTTTTCTATTATTTTTCTTTTCTTTTCAAAATATTTTTTGTTTAATTCATTAAGAGGATGTAGATTATTTAATTGATTATCTCTATAGGGATATTCATTTTCCAATCGCCTTTTTTCTTTTAAATACTCTTTTTCCCACTTTTTTAATTCATTTTCTAATTGTTCTTTCATATTCAATCAATCCTCTTTCGTTTAAAACTTTCATAACTAAATGTTTATAATCATTGTCATCAATTGAAATAACATTTATATATGCATCATCATAATCATTTTCAGAAATTTTAGTTAATACTTTCGTTTTATAAAGATACTTTTCATCAACTGCTCTAAGTTCTTTTATATCTTGATGTTTTACTAATAAATTAAAATCATCTTTACCAAATGAACCTCCTAATTCATCTTTAAAAGTAACATGATTATGAGTAATTATAGCATTTTTAAAATTACCATCAATATTTACATAGTCTTCTACACCTGTAAATTTATAAACATCACCATTTTCTTCTATTATTATAGCATTTTCAATTGGTTGATTAAATATATCATCTTCATATTTTTTTATTTTTTCAAAATAATCACTTCCAGAAATATTTTTCAAATATTCTTTAAAAATCACTTTATCAAATTCACTTTTTTGATTACTTGCTAAATTTTCTGTATTTTTAATATTTTCACTAACATATTCTCTAGCATAATCTCTATTTAAGCCATTTTCTTTTAACCAATTATTAAATTCTTTGCTTGTTTCTTGATATTTTTTATTAATGTTTTCGTAATTACTATCATTTGTTTTTTCACTAACAAATCTTTTTCTTTTTAATTTTCTAATTTTTCTTTCATAAGCTCTTTGTTGTTGATATAATTCATATTTTTCTTTATTAGCAACTTCATCAATAACATCTGGTATTTCTTCCCATTCCCAAGTTGGTCTCATGTTATGATAACAATTAATCCCTTTAAGACCTAACATCTCACCATAACCAGTTTTTTCATAAAGATTATCGTATTTATCATTAGAACCATCTATCATATATTTTTTGCCTTGCCATTCAGCATGTGCCTCATAATCGTTCTTAGTATATTTAGTTCTAACTCTAGCACCTAAATGTTGGTCAACATAGACTAGATTAGTCCCTAATTCTTCACAATGTTTTAACTCAACATCTCCTACTAATTTATTCATTCTTGTTATGGCATCTCTTCTAACTGCTGATTCAATGCCTATACTTCTACCACTTTTATAATGTACTGTTTCAATACCTATTTCAGCCATTTCATTTAAGGCTTTTCTAATTGATTCAGTATAAGTATAAACTCCACTAGCTGTTTCGACATATGCTTTATTTATTATATATTTATATGTTTGATTGGCACCTTCAATAGCTTTAGTATTAATTAATTCAAGTATATCTTCTGAATCTTTTAAAGCATTATTAACTAAATTATTTATTGATTCACTATTATATATCTCAAGTGGATTAACATTTAATAATCCTTTTTCATAATATGATGTTAATAGTTCTAAATTTTCGTTATGCCTTCCAGTATTATTTACTATTTCTTTTAAAACTTTTTCAATTTTAGATTTATTTTTCTTTAATACTTTAAGATTATCATTTTCTAAAATACCTAGTTCTGCTAATTTATCTAAATACCACTCTAAACTACCTTTCACATTTTTATAATTTTCAATTCTATTTAAAATATTGTTTATTAAATCCAATTCTATATCATCATATATTTCTATTAATGGCTTTAATAATCTATCAAATTGAATTTTGTTCATTATTCTTCACCAGGCTCATCATCTTCTTGTTTTTTCTCTTCTAATCCCGCTTTAACTTTCTTGTAATATTTTTTTGCTTGGCTTTCTGTCATTTTATAAACTTTCATATAATATTGAATAGGATTTATTAGGTCATTGTTAAGTTCTAACATAGCTGTTGCTTTAATCTCTTTTTTATCTTCAAATATACTATCATCAAAGTCAATTGATATTTCCATATCTTCATTTAGTGGAAGATGTAAAAAATGGCCTGCGATATAACAAATTGTTTTAAATAAATCATAAAGACAATTCTCTATTCTTATTTCATGTTTTCTTATCGACCTAAACAAAGCACTATTTTCAGATATAACCTCAGTAGCCGTTGCTACTTTATTTTTTTCAAATTTATAATAACCTGTTCCAAGACCTACATTTTCACTTAATAAGTTTAATGCTAATTGTACCCCTTCCTCATGCTCAGCTATTCTTAATTTCATATCTATCTCTTTAACTACTTCGCCATTTTTGTAATCAGATTCTGGTAATACATAAAATACAACGTCATTAGGGTCATAACTCCTCTTTATTGTTCCATCAATAACATCCGCTTTAACTGCCTCCATTCTAACCATAACTCTTTTTTTGCCATGAATAAACTCGTTGCAAAAAGAATCATAAGTTAAATCAGTACCTTTTAATAAATCTATTGAATTAGCATAAATAGCCATTCCAAATGGACTATCTTCACTTATATTATTTTCTATGCCTGGTCGTAAAATTGAAAACCAAGGATTAGGACTTTCAGTATCAAATTCTAAAAATGTATTATCTATTTTGTCAGAAACATCTATTAAATTATCTCCTCTATCAACTTGAAACAAATAATTTTGAATAACGTAATTGCCAATATTATTTTTTTTATGCATAGTAACATATAGATATTTTTTACCATTAATAACTCTTTCTACACCAAAAGCACATTCTGTTACTTTTTTTCGATTATATGTTAAAGGCTTTATCTTTTCAGCACTTACAAATTCAATAACTAAATTGGCGTTATCAAAGCTAAAAGTTTCATTTTTTTCATCGTAATTTATATTTCCTAAACTAAGAACAAATGCACCAGTTCCAGTTGCAAATGTTCTTTCAATTCCAGAATTGGCCAAATCGTAAAAATCATTTTCATCTAATATTTTATTAAATGCATTATTTTCTTCATTTTCCCCTACTTTAAATGTTGCCTTTTCATTTAATAACAAATTAGAATAATCTTCAGGTATTTTTTTCCCCATTCCTAGTGTATATCTTTTTTGTTTTACATTTTTTTCACCATTGAAAATATAATAATTTTGAAAACTAGGTACTTTATTTTCATACCAGCTTTTCCATGTTCGTATATATGGCATCATTACTTCAATATCATTCGTTTCATAACCTTTACTTTTTAAAAAATCATTTAATCTCAGTAACATCACTCTCTTTCTAAAATTGGTAACATATTTTTCAAAAATCTCCACAATCCCATAATTGTATATCTCTCTGCATCAGAACAATGGTCATTTTGTTTTACCGGAACTTCTTTTCCTTTATCAAGCAAATCTTCATCGTATTTATACATATATCTTTCTTCTATCAAGTGCTTTTGCTTAGAACTTAAAAAAAGACGTCTATAAGACATCAACTTTTGAACTCTATTTATACCTAACTCGACTGTATTATCAACAGATGGAAAAATAATATCAGGACATAATCTTTTTATTTCCTCTTGTAAACCTTTTGCTGATGGGTCTATATACACATATAACACCTTCTTACCAGTTTGGCTCTCAACCTTTTCTCTAAATTCTTTAAAATCTTTAGCATATTCACTAGGACTTTTTTGTTTTCCGGTTTCCCTACCGCTATGATAATATTCATCTATTCCATTTATACATTTATCTGCCACATTTAAAGCAAAGCATTCATAAGTTGTAGGATTCATTTGCCCATAATCAACACCAATTGCTAAAAAATTAATTTTATGATATTCGTCTTCTTGCAATTCTTTAACATGAATATCTTCTTTAAACATATAATAGATTACTTCATCTATACCTGTACATAATCCTAGCCATAACCAGTTATACATTTTTTCATCTAAATTTCTAAGTATTTCAGCTGTTGCTATCAACTTTTTACCTAACCATTCAACAGGCACATCTCTATAGTCAGTATGAACGTGTATGCAATCTTCTCTCAATTTCATTTTATCAAGCCATAGCATTATATCAGCTTTAGGATTTTTAGGTGGATTAAAATAATATTCCATAACAAACTCTTCATCATTTCCACGAATAAATGTTGCTTCTATGTTTTGTAATTCATCTTCTCCATCACCTTTATCAAAAAACTCTGTTACCTCATCTAATTCAACCAATACAATTGGTCTATCCTCATCTATCATACCTTTAGTATCATCAATTGAATCATTACCAGTGAAGTAAATTGTATTTCCTGTTGGATTATAAGTTATTTGCATTGGACTTATTGTTATCTTAAAATCTTTTTTATTAAGTTTCAATCTATAAATTGCTCTTAATGCCTCTTTAAATACCGTCTTTTTTAATTTATTATGAAACTTTCTCATAATAACTACTGAACCAGGCTTTTTGTCAATTATTCTTCTAACCGCTTTTAAAGCTCCACGACTTGATTTAGTTCCAGCTCTGCCACTAGTATATATTTGATGAGTGTGAGATATATCTCCAAAATTATTATGATATTTTGGAATAATTAAATCTCTTATATTAACAACTTTTTTATTAATAATTTGAGAGGTCATCAACTATCACAACTCCCTCATCTTCATTATTTTTAGGTTGAGGTTTATCCCGCCATTTATCTGGTTGTCTATTTTTTAACCAAATAATTTGAGCTGTAGTATCTGCTGGAATATGTACTTCATCATAAACTTCTACTATTTCTTCTTTTTCTGATTTTTTATATCCTTTGGAATTGTATTCTACTTTCTTAAGTTTTATATTTTTTAAAACTTTCACATTATAACCTAAACACTTTTTTAATAAAGCATTCTCAACCTCATAGTCAACTATTTCTTTTTCCTTTTTTAAGGTGTCCGATATGTCCGAATATTTTTTTTTATATTCACTTAAAGTTGACCTGGATATTTTCATTTTTCTAGCAATTTCTTCATCGGTTAGTCCTTCTCTTGCCCAACCACCTAGTAAAGTTAAGCCATCAGGAGTTAACCATTTCTCAACTTTACTTTTTGCCATGCTTATTCTCCTTGAATTTCAGTTTTAGGTTCTTTAAATTTTGACACTATTCCTTTTTTTGCTAAATAATTATATCTTTCTTTAGTAATTTCATAAATATCTCCCTTAAATAATAATTTTCCCTGAACAGTTATTTCTTTATTGTTTCTTATTACTTTAATAGGCTTATCAAAATTTTCTTTATCTTTAAAATTGTCTATTAATAATTCTACTTTTATCATATTAATCTTCCTTTCATTTTTTGGTTGCAGGCAAAGGAATTGAACCTTTATCTTTAGATACTGATTCTAAAATGTTACCATTACACTAACCTGCGATAAATTGGTTGCCTCAGCTAGACTCGGACTAGCATATCTAAGGTTCAAAGCCTTATGCCTTACCATTTGGCTATGAGGCAATAAAAAAAGTATTAATAACTCTACTTTTGCTTTTCTTTTGGATTTTTCTTTTTTTTGTTTGTTTTTCCTTTTGATGTATAATCTTTTATTTTTAAAAAATGTGCTTGGTACTTTTTCTTTTGTGTACCATTTCCGTCTTTTCTATGACATGGCATAATTATCTTTTCCTTTCATTAAAATGGTTGCGAAAGTAGGACTTGAACCCACGACCAGAGAGATATAAGCTCCCCACTCTAACCAACTGAGTTATTTCTCAATAAAAAAGAACTAATATTAACTTATTAGTCCTAAATTTTTGAGTTGTTCTTAAAAAAATATACAATGATACTCCTCGTATTAATATACTATAACCATTTATTATTCAAGCACTAACTAATAAAGAGCCTCATAGGGTAGCTAATCCTAATCTTCTTTACCGTTTTACGTTAGAGTAAATCTTTCTTACTAACTTTCACACGCATAGGCACTACTTACTTAATATTGACGCTTCAATATCCATTAAATTTAATTTTTTACATGTAGATTTGTGCTACTCATACCAGTTCTAATCTTATATATCTATCACTAGATATCAACTACACAATGACTTTTTTAGCATTCTTAATATCTCTCTAGGTGCTAATCTAGTAAGCTATTAAGTTATTCCATCTATTTTCTACTAGATGAGTTTATGATTATCACGATTAGTTCTGTCTCTTATAAACTCTCATAATATACTACTGTTATCTTTTTAACTACTTAGTAGCTCTCAAAATAAAAGTTACCTTCTATTTATACTCAATCCCCTTTTTAATCTCTCGAAAAGGTAATAAGAACAAGATAACATCCGTGCTATATTGCAATAGTTTATCACACGGTTCATTATACATTTTTCAAAGAACAACTCAAATTATAGTAGTTTTGAGAAGTGAGAAATTTGATTGTCGCTGAAATAACTTATAATTATTTCATAATATCATTTTAACATTAAACAGCGGACATCGAACGGACATCTTTCAAGAATTTAAAAAATCTTTATAAATTCTTCTACATTGCTTTTCACTATAACCAACCTTTTCTGCAATTAAGTGAAACTCCATAGGTTTTCCTGAATGTTCACGTTTCCATTTTTCGTCTTCTCGTAAAATTATTACTTCTGCTTCTTTTTCATTAGCTAAAGCTATACTTTTTATTCTTTTTATAATTAAAGATTCATAGTTATTTATTTCTTCTAAAAGCGTTACTATTTTTGTATCTAACTCACTATTTTTAATTACATAATGAGCAAACTTATCAAATGAGCTATGTGATGTATCTACGATTATATCTTTCAATGTCGGGGAAGCTGGCTGTGTTCTTTCAAAATTAATTCTTTTATTATTTAATTCCGTCTCTAAATCATCATTCAAGTCTCTTAATTTTTTCTTTATATCCAAAATTGTTAAATGACTATTTTTCACTATTACCTCCCAGTATTTACCAAACCCCACTGAATTTTATAATATTTCTATACTTTCAGTAACTATATAACTTATATCTTTTCCATTATATTCTTTTAATATTGGAAATTTATCTAAATCTTTTTTAGGTATTTCATTATCAAATGTTCTATATTCTCTTGCATAAGTTGATTTAGAATTTTTTAATAATTCTAATTTAATATTTTCTTCTATATATTTGTTAATTTCTTGAGAGAACGAAATTTAATTTATAATAAAAGCACAAAAAATAAACCAAAATGGATATTAAAAAAATAAAATGTTTGCAAATGTTTATAGCTGTTAATAAATGTTAATAATTGCAAATAAAATAAAACAACTGCAAACAATGTTAAAGTCAATATAAAAATGTAATATTTGGTCAATATAATTATGTAGGATTTGCTACATTTTTATTTGGTCTTTTTCTTACATTTTTATAGTACCATTAACAATGCCTACTATTGTAAATACTATTCCTAAAATAATTCCTATGATCATTCTATCTATATACATTTAATCCTCCCTTATAGTTTCCATTAATCATCTATTCTATAACAATTATTTTCCATTTGTTTTTTAGTTAAAATTGTTTTAATTTCTTTTTCTTCAAAACAATTATCATTTATACATTTTACATATTTTAAAGGCGATTCTAAATTAATCTTAATAACTCTACAACCATTAACATAATCTCCAACTTCTATTAAATCTATAATGTTATGACTTGCTTTTATAACTTCTGAAAACATATAATACATATTATCATCAGCATTAAAACCATCATCTTCTACTTTTAAAATTTTAACAATTATTACCTCATTTAATTCTTGAACTCGAGCATACATTCCTACTTCTAATTTCATTTTATAATCTCCTTTAATTCCTCTTCACTATATTGTCTATTTTTATACTTAGCCTTTAATCTTTTTTCTTTTGTGTACAAATCTTGCAATAAAAATTGCCTATTATTTTCACTTATAATTTTATTTTTGTTGGAATTGAATATTTGTAATAATTCATAATTGTTTTTTATAGTTCTTCTATCATATCTAACTTTCTTTAATTCTTTTATAAGCCTATATGCTTCAAATGCACTTATTTTGTTATCTTCTATGTAGTGTAATATATCTTGCTCTTTGCTATCTTGAATTCCTAATTGCTGTGGTAAGTCTTCAAAATATCTATCTAATTCATTTAATTTAACTATTATTTCTTTTATTTCTTCTACTATATTCATATTTTAATCAATTTCTGTCTCAATTTTAATTGGTATTATACTTTCAGGTTTAAATATTATTTCATAATCATATTTTGATACTTCACTATAATCTAATTGTTCAACTATATATGTAGTTTCAGTAGACTTATATAGAAAATGTTTTTGATATTTATCCTCACCAACTTTACAAATAACTTCTAATTCATTACTTGAATTATCATCAATCGAGCAATTACCTTTAATTGTAAATAAATAATCATTACTTCTTAAATTTATAAATGTGATTCTTCTTTTCACTCTAAAACTATCTGCTTCTTTGCTAACATTGTATGATGCAATATCGCTATCTCTATCAAACGCACAACCTGTTCCTAAACATAAAATTATTAATCCCATTATTAATATTTTCTTTTTCATTATCTTATACCTCCTAATATTAAAACTATTATTGCTATTATTATAATTACTGCTAACAATTCAATTAATGTAAATCCATTTTTCTTGTTCATTTTCTATCTCCTTTCAATTCTTGCAATTTTTCTAAACATTCACCAACATATATTTTGTTTGCAGGTTTAATATTCAATTTTTCCCAAAGCCATTTTTCAAATTCAGCTAAAATATTGTTTAATTCTTCTTTTTCTTGTTGTAATTGTTCGATAGATTTTAATAATATTTTTATTGCTTCTATATTTTGTTTATTTAATTCACCAATGTAAACATCATTATTAACATTATTAACTTTATATTGTAATATTTTTACAGCTTCTTCTTCACTCATCTTTATCACGTATAATCACCTATCAATAATTTAATTATTTTGGGGTCAATTCCTTGTTTAATCTTATAATATCTAACAAATCTATCACCTTTTTTCTTTTTGTACCATACTTTATAAATTGGTCTAATTGCAAATGTATCTTTGGTACCCCAACCTTTACGAACAGTTTCAGTAAAAGCATCTTCTTTACCTGATTCAAATTCTAATTCAGTAGTAGTTCCTAGTTCTTTGTATTCTCCATCTTCACTTTTAAAATATAATTTACCATTTTCTATTTCTGATATTTTCATTTTACCTCTCAATTAAAGGAATATTATATTTTTTTAATAAGCCTTCATAATAATTCACTTTTTCTCTTAATTCTTTATCACTAATTTTATTTATATATTCTTTATTCATTTAATCACCTCATATCCTAAAGCTCTTAATCCATCACATATAGGCTTATAAGATAAATCTTCAATATTCCACATATTTTTATAAATACAATCTCTTATTTCTCTTTGTTTTTCTTTGCTATCAGTTATTTTTTCAAGTCTATTATAAATTGCTCTTTCTTTTCCTCTAACTGTTCTATAATCTACATAATCATCATCTTCTACCTCAAAGATTTCCATTTCTAAATATTGAATTTCGATAATATCTTTTAATTTAATTTTCATCTAACCATCCTAATTCTTTACATTTGTTATATATTGCTTGTAATTCCTCCATGTCAATAGTGTTATAAATATTATCTAAACACTCGATTTTAAAATCTTGTTGAGGTTTATAAAAACATATTTTAAAAACTTTTTGAAAAGAATATATCAACCAATTAACATCATCTTGTATTTTTTCATATCCTAAATCTTCCAACTTAATATCTTTATCACTCATAATTTCTTCCTAATATCTATAAAATAGAGTATTTGTCCTATAAAAACACCCATCTGTAATCCCGAAAAAATATAATGCCAATTTCCTTTTGTTACAAAAGATAAAATCATAAAAGACCATACCAAAATTACATATATCCAATTAATCATTATTTATCACTCCAATACTTTATAATTATTTAATCGAACAATTCATAATTTGCTTCTAATTAAATTTCATTTCCATTCCCTCAACTATTCCTAAATATGCTGGTAATACTCCAATTTCTGAAAATAATACCCTAATTATTCCTAATGCTATATCTTTTTCATTTAATGGATTAATACCATTAATTATTTGTATTATTCCACCATATAACATAAGGTATAATCCTACATATAATCCAACTAAAATACCTACTACTATTATTAAATTACCTAATATATTTTTCATTATTTATCGCTCTCCTATCTCCACATTACAGCTAAAAGTATTATAATAATCGAAATAAATATGATTATTGTTCTAAATAATTTATTCATGATTTAGCCACTTTCTCTCTTTTTAATAATCCCTTTATATTTTTTTCATATGCTAATATTTCTTCTTTATTTGGTGCTCTTCTATTTGCTTTTAAAAATTCATTAGCCTTTTTTAATTTGTTAATTTCTTTTATAAGCCCACCTTTTTGACAATTTAATTGCTTTATATTTGCTTTTAAATTATCAATTTCAAGTAATTTATCTGATAATTCTTTATGTAACTCTTGTATCTCTTTATTTCTAGCATTTAAAGAATCCGTATCTCTGATTATAATATTAGTTTTTTCAACTATAATTTCGTTCAATTTATCTATTTCAGCCTTAGAAATTTTTCTTAATGATTCAAGCTCTTTTTCTAAATCTTCTTTTCTATTTTCAAATTCTAATTTTGTTTTATCATAATCTTCTCTGTAATCACTTAATTCTTTAGAATATTCTTTGTAATTTAATATCCATCTTGAAAATCCTATTTTATTTTTAACCAAGCCCCCCGACTTGATTTTTTTCATTTTAACTCCTTTTCTGCTCATATAAATTACAAGCTATATCATTTTTTCGTATATCTGTTGCTGCTGTTCTACCAGTTCCCATTTTTAAACATTTAAAATAATCTTTTTTATTTCTCATTGTTTTCTTAAAATACCTGCAATTCTTACAGTAATAACTATCTTTAAAACCATAGCAATTTCTAAAATAACTCCTTAACGTAATTCTTCCACCCTGTTTTTCTAATTGCTGAGGTCCTATATCATTTACATCTATTTCATTGCCAAATATATCAATTTGTTTCATTTCTGTATTTATTCCTCTCTACCCATTCTTTTTCGTAATAGCACTTTTCACAAACTGCATAACCTAATCCAAGTGCATTATGTACTTGCATAGAAGTATAACTATCACCAAACCTCATTTCTTTGCCACATTGGCAACAATTAATAATTTCATTCATATCATTGGTAATTAATTTAATATTCCATTCATTTGGTACATTATAATCTTCATACATATGTTTTTTTTCATTATATCTTCGAAGTTTCATAAAAACCTGTTCCTCTCTTGCTCCATAAATGCAATCTACAATACATTTCATATTTGTATTTTGCTTTCTTATCTAATACAGTCTTGCATAATTTACATGAACCATATCTTTTTATATTATCTAGTTTGTTATTATAGTGGCAAATTGGACAATCTATAAATATTTCTCTTTTCTTTTTCATAAATTAAACCTCTTAACTTCTTCTGGTGTTAATGTTGGGATTCCTAAATTAGTACACTCTTGAATAACACCATCTATAAATATTGACATCTCCTTAGTATCAAATTCGCTTGAACCTTTAAATATTTTGTAATGAGTAAATTCCTTATCGTTAACAATTCCTGTTCCTATTGCCTCGTAATATTTAAAATAGCCTGCTGGGTTAATAGAAGAAAGCATACTTACTATTTCACTTTGACCATAAGATTTTAACATTTGCAAATATACTTCTTCTTTTGATAATCTTAATACATCAGCCATTTCTGTAATGAGCTTCCAACAATAGGCATTTTGTGACAAGCTTCTCTTTTCTTTGTGCTCTTTAATATCAAATAACTTTTCTCTGTCTTGATTAAATAACCACTGAATTATCTTTTCACAAGTTCCTGTCATAACCCTCCAAACTAAAACGGCAAATCATCATCACTAATTGCTAATTCAGGATTATAATTTGTATCCATAACTGTTTTAGTTGATAACTGAGTATATTTCTCTAATTCTTCCTGGCTATACATTTCAGGCTCTGCATTATTTACTGCTGAACTCTGTGTATTCTCTGCTGAGTTTTGTTTTTGATTATTTAAAAATTGTACTTCATTTACAATTACATCAGTCGTATATACACGTTTTCCATCTTGTCCATCATAAGAACCTGTTTGAATTCGACCACAAATAGCAATTTGATTTCCTTTTTTTTGATATTTTGCTAAATTTTCAGCTAAGCCACTATATGCTACACAATTAATAAAATCTGTTTCATGGTCTTTGTCTTTTTGTTTAGGTCTATTTACTGCCAAAGTAAATCTTACTACTGCTATATTGCTTTTTGTATATCTTAAATCTACATCTTTAGTTAAACGACCTATTAAGAATACTTTGTTCATAATTTATCTCCTAATCTTTTAATTTATAAACATTTATATCTACTTCATGTTTTATTGATAAATCTTCAAACACTTTACTTACTTCTTCCCAATCACCATTTGCTATACCACATCCATATTTGTAAGGAATTGCTATTGTAAAATTTCTTTTTTTACATAATTCTAACAATTTACTAAATACTCTTGTGATATCATTTAAATTGGTTTCAAAGTTTCTTTGAGTAAAACAATTAACTATATATTTATTTTCTTTAATTGGACATAATTGATAATGTCCATAAATATTTGTTCTTGAAAAATCTATACAAAACCTTTTATAATTCTTTTCTATTTGAGGATAGGAATTAGCAATTTGTTTAGCTAATCCTCCACCCATCACTCCATCTTCGTTAACTTGATGACAAATTAAATTTTCTTTTGATTCTAATATATTTCCATTCTTATTAATTAACATCTTCTTTTACCTCAATGAATTTTCCGTTTTTTAATTCATATAAAGTATCAGCTTTAATCTTTTTACCATCTATTTTAATCGTTTTAACTGTTTTTACTTTATAATCAAATGCATCTCCAACCCATTCAGCTAAAACTAACCATGTACCAACAGAACCTTTAGCTCTACTTCCTACTCCTAAAGATGAAGATATACCATACTCACCAATATTACTTGCTACTGAACTATAACCAGTATTACTTGCTACTGAACGATTACCAGTATTACTTGCTACTGAATAATCA
>CANQMV010000001.1 GCA_947625085.1 uncultured Bacilli bacterium | reverse complement strand
CCTTCTTTTAATTTTCTTTTTTTAGTTAACATATTTTGTTTCATAATATTTCTCCTTTCATATTTAATATACCGATTAAAAAACTTTTTTTATTTTTTTTGATATTTTTTTATTTTCCTTATTTTTATTCATTTTCCAATTAAAAAAAGGTGAACTTTTTTCACCTTTAAAAAACTAAAAATTTAATTTTTATAATTTTAATAAAACTAGTTTATAGAATTATTATAAGTTTCTATCAAATGATAAGAAATTTTTAAGCCATCCATAGCTGAAGTGGTAATTCCCCCAGCATACCCTGCTCCTTCACCACAAGGATAAATGCCTTTTATACTAGCTTCATAATTTTCATCTCTCTTAATTCTAATTGGTGATGAAGTTCTTGATTCAATAATAGCTAGTAAAGTATCTTTATTATCAAATCCTTTTATTTTTTTAGCAAATTCAGGAATTGCTTCTAGTAATGCTTCGGTTACAAAATCTGGTAAAACTTCGCGAATGTTTGTTAAAATATAACCTCCTTTAATTACAGGATTAACTGAACCCAAAGTAAGTGACGGTTTATTTCCAACAAAATCTCCCCAAAGTTGAATGGGAATATTTCCATTTCCAAGTTTATAAGTTAGTTTTTCTAATTTTTCTTGATATTCAATTCCTGCAAGAGGATAATTACCATAATCACTTACGTTTACCGTTACAACAATTGCACTATTAGCAAGTTCTTCATCCCGTTTATAATTACTCATTCCATTAATAACCAATTCTTTAAAAGAACTTGAAGCATTTACAACAAAACCGCCAGGACACATACAAAATGAATATACTCCTCGACCTTTCTTAGTTTTATAGGTTAATTTATAGTTTGCAGGAGGAAGTAAGTTAGCATATTTTCCATATTGATTTTCATTAATTAAACTTTGCTTATGCATTACTCGAACTCCAATTGCAAATGGTTTAGGAGTAATCTCGATTTTTTTCTTCTCTAACATCCGAAAAGTATCTCTAGCACTATGACCAATTGCTAAAATTAAATGAGAACATTCTAATTCTAACTTATTATTTAAAACTATTTTTTCAAGTTTATTATCATTAATCAATATATCGGTTAGTTTAGTTTGATACCAAATTTCGCCCCCTAATTTTTTAATTTCATCTCGCATATTAACAATAACTTTTCTTAAAATATCTGTCCCAATATGAGGATTTTTTAAATATAAAATTTCTTTAGGAGCTCCCCATTTAACAAAAAGTTCAAATACTTCTTTAATCAAATTATCTTTATCTTTAACTAAAGTATTAAGTTTACCATCAGAAAAAGTTCCGGCTCCTCCTTCTCCAAATTGAACATTACTTAAAGGATTTAAATTACCAGTTTCAAAAAATTTTAAGACATCTAAAACTCTATCTTCAACTTTTTTCCCTTGCTCAATTATTAAAGGTTTATAACCATATTTAGCCAAATTATAAGCTGCAAATAATCCAGCTGGTCCCATTCCAACAATTACAATTCGACTTTTAAGATTTAAAGACCCAAACTTAGGAATTCTTGGCTTCATCTCGATTACTCTAGATATGTTTTTATTATTCAATCTAGGTAATTTCTTCAAAAAAATTTCTTCATTTTTAAGTAAACAATCAAATTCATAAATATAATAAATATAATTTTTATCCCGAGCATCAATTGCTTTTCTTTTTATCTCTAATTTTAAAATATCACTTTCTTTAACTTTTAAAACTTTAGCAACTTTTTTTAATCTTGAAAGATAAGTATCATCCGTTACTAAAATTTTAATTTGCCTTACTCTAATCATCCAAAACCCCATTTCCAGCAATTAAGCCACTTATCCAAGCAAACCCTAAATTATAACCGCCACAAACACCATCAACATCTAAAACTTCACCAGTAAAAAATAAACCTTTAACTTTTAATGATTCCATTGTTTTTTCATTAATTTCTTGCAATCTAATTCCTCCAGATACAACTTGGGCTTCTTTTATACTATGAACTTTTTTTAAAGGAATTTTAAAATTAACAAGTAATTCAAATAATTCATCTTTTGAGGCTAAAGAAAGTTTAGTATCCCATTTAATTTTTAAAATTTTTAAAAGTACTAAAACTACTTTATAATTTAAAAAGCCTTCTAATCTTTCTCCAATTGTATAATTACTAACATTAGGAGTATCAAAAAACCACGTTATAAAATCAGTTTTCGTTCCCTTAAACCAAGGAATAAAATTAATTCTAATTTCTTCTTGATAGTTATTATTTAAACCTCTAGCAACAATTCCACTTAAATTAAAAGTACAAATACCACTTATCGAAGTATCATTAAATAAAACTTCTCCATGTTCTTCTTTTATTTTTTGATTATTTTCAAATAAAGTTAAAGTAACTTCACTTCTTACTCCCTTTAAATCTTTTAAATATTTAAAATCAGTTTCAATTTTCGTTAAAGAAGGTAAAATTTCCGTTATAGTATGTCCAAATTTAGAAACTAAACTATATAGTTTATCATTATCATTTTTTAAAGAGGCTTTAGAGCCAACTGCAAAAATTACTTTATCAGCTTTATAAACTTCTTTATTAGTAGTAACTAAAAATTCATTGTTAACTTTTTCAATATCAAGGGCTAAAACATCGGTTATAATTTTAACATTTAATTTTAAAGCTTGATTAATAAGAGCATTAGCAATGGTTGTTGATTGGTTAGAATATGGATAGTAATAACCATTAATATTTTTATAAACTACCCCTAAGGATTTAAAAAAATCTAATACTTCATCCTTTTTGAAATCTAAAATTTGTTTTAATTTGGAAATATCTTCAGAATGATAATAATTTATCCCCATTTCTTGATTCCAAAAATTACAACGTCCATTTCCAGTTAATAATAATTTTTTACAACATTTACTATTTTTTTCTAGGATAGTAACATTACAGCCATTTCTTGCAGCAATAATTGCCGAAGTTAGACCTGATGCTCCTCCACCTACAACAACAATATTCATAAAAACTCCTTTAACTTTTTTAGTTATTATAACATTATAACATTTTTTAGCCTAAAAGTAATTATTAAATAAACTCGGTTCAAATAAATAAATTCAGTTCAAATAAATCGTTTTTTTTACACACTTTATATTTTTTAATTAAAGTCTTAAAAAAAGGCTTCGTTGAAATACTTTTTTAAGTAAAATTCCAAGTTAGCCTTTTTAATCTAAAAATTCATAATAATATTCTTCATAGGTTATATTATGTTGATTTATATAATCGGCAATCTTCAAGCCAACATAACGAAAATGCCATGGTTCATACATATAGCCTGTAATATCTTCTTTACCTTTGGGATATCTTAATATAAACCCATATTTATAAGCATTAGCTTTTACCCAATCAAATTCTTTAGTAGTTTCAAAATTAGTATAACTTACTTTAGTATTATCAATATCAATTGCAAGACCAGTATGATGTTCAGAAAAACCAGGCCGGGCAGAATAAGTATCAGCATTATTTACTCCATCAACTTTAGCATAATTACTATATAAATTAGCTTGATAATCATAAGTTCTATATGTAGAAATAGCTCTTAAATTTAAACCTTGAAGTTTAGCTTCCTCGGCCATCTTTATAAACGCTTCCATACATTCTTTTTCTAAATACATCCCCTCTTTAGCAAAACTTTCAACTTTAACTAAGTTTGGAACTTGAAAATCTTTACCTACATAATTATATTTATTAACAATCATAAGAGGATTAAAAGTTAAAACTTCTTCGGTGTTAGTATAAAAACTATTATCAAGACCTATATTAACTCTTAAAACAACATCTTTTAAAGCTAAATTAAACTTACTTTGATATTCTTGATAACGTTCTAAATTTTCAGCTTTATAAAATGCAAATTCTTGATAAGGATTGGTAGTAATATTATCGCCCTCTTTCTCTTCAACTTTCTTTGTACTTTTTAAAAAACATAAAATTGCTACTATTAAAATTAAACTAACTAAAATAATCATACTTTTTTTCATAAATTGCTCCTTCTATAAATTATATTACGTATTTTTTAAATAAGAAAATATTTTTTAGTATTTTGATAATATTTTTTAGTATTTTGATAATATTTTTTAGTATTTTGATATTTTTTTTACTTCTATGATATAATTATGATATTTAATGAAAGGAAGATATTATGAATGACTTCATCTATAAAAAGTCTTTAGGACAAAATTTTTTAACTGATTTAAATATTTTAAAAAGAATTGTGCAAGCAGTTCCCATAAATGGAAAATCTTTAGTTATTGAAATAGGACCTGGAAGTGGTAATTTAACTAAGCAAATCGCTAAAGTTGCTAATCAAGTGTTATGTTATGAAATAGATAATCGTCTAGAATTAATTTTAGATGACACTTTAAAAGATTTTTCAAATATTAAAATTATTTTTGATGACTTTTTAAAACGAAATATCAAAGAAGATTTAAAAAATTTTTCTTATGATAATTTATATTTAATTGCTAATCTTCCTTATTATATAACAACTCCAATTATTGAGAAAATTATTAATTCTAAATTAGATTTTAAATATATCACAGTAATGGTTCAAAAAGAAGTTGGTGATAGAATTGCTGCTAAACCTAAATCAAGAGAATATAATTCGTTAACTGTTTATTTAAATTATTATTTTAATTTAAAACGGGAATTTATTGTATCACGTAATTCTTTTACTCCAAAACCTAATGTGGATAGTATTGTAATTTCTTTAATCAAAAAAGATAACAGACTACCTTTAAAAGATGAAATATTTTTTGAGAAATTATTAAGAGATTCATTTAAATTTAAAAGAAAAACGATTAAAAATAATTTAAAAAATTATAATCTAGATTTAATTGAAAAAATACTTTTAAAATATAATTTTAGTTTAACAAGTAGAGCTGAAGAGTTACCTTTAGAAGTATTTGTTGAACTTGCTAATAGTCTAAAATAAAATATTTGGCATATAATTTTCTGGAGATGATTATATGCCATTTAATATAGGGGATTTGGTTACTAGAAATTCTTATAATAATGATACTGTTTTTAAAATAATTGATATTGATTCTGGAATTGCAGTTTTAAAAGGAGTTAATATAAGACTTTATGCTGATAGTGAACTTTCAGATTTAAAAAAGGTTGAAGTTAATAAAAATATCAATGATGACCAGGTATTTTTAGATAGATTTCAAGTTGACTTAGACCGAAATGAGTATTTTTACTTACCTGGAAAAGTTGTACATATTGATGGTGATGAAGAATATTTAGAAAGGTGCATGGAGTTTTATAAGAAAGTTCATGTTAAAGCAATTGGGGTAAAAATTAAAGAAGATGAAATAAGTGCTAATATTAAAAGTTTAATTGAAGAATATAATCCTGATATTTTAGTTATAACTGGACATGATGCTTATTACAAAAAAATGGGAAATGAAAATGATAGTAATAATTATAAAAATACTTTAAATTTTATTAAAAGTGTTAAAGAAGCAAGAAAATTGGAATCTCATGACAATTTGATTATTATAGCTGGTGCCTGTCAGTCTAATTACGAAGAGTTAATTAAAGCTGGTGCTAATTTTGCAAGTAGTCCCAAAAGAATTAATATTCATGCTTTAGACCCTGCTATTATTGCTTCAAGTGTTGCCTTAAGTGATAAAAATAAACCTATTGATTTAATTGGTATCTTGGAAAAAACTAAATATGGAGCCAAGGGTATTGGGGGAATTATTACTAATGGAACTATGTATGTGGGGTATCCAAGATGATTTCGAAAATTAGAGACGAGTTAGAAAATAAAATTGGTAAACCACTACATTTTAGATTTAATGGAGCTAGAAATCAAATTGAAGAATTTGAAGGTTGTATCGAAAATACTTATAATTTTATTTTTACAATTAAAACGATTGGGGAAAATGAACGTATAAAATCATTCACTTATAGTGATGTCATAACTTTAAATTTAGAAATTCTTGATTTAGAAAAATAATAAAAAAGTAGATTATTAAAATTTGAAAATAATTATAATATTAGTCTTTTTTTAAATTTAAATTAGTAAAATATTGATTGTTTTATAAAAAAATTAGTTCTAAGACTAATTTTTTTAGTTATTAATTCACTCTATATATGTAATTGTTGTAATTTCTTCATCAGGTTTTATTATAACATCAATATATTTACTACTTTCGTCTGTCTTAACACTTAAATCGTAGACTTTATCTCCGAATATTTTAGTAAATTCCGTTGCTAAAGTAGTTAAATTATCTACATTTTCTTGTTCTAAATTTATAGAAAAATGAGCAACAATTCCAACTGTATCTTCTGTTTTTGTAAATGATACAATAACATCATCATAAGTTGTTAATATTTTTATTTCTACAAATGTACTTGCATTTCCACCTTCAGAATAAACTTTCATAATAGCATATTCGCTTTTTATACTTTCACTATTAGTATAAGCTAAGATAAAATAATCTGTAAAATTATATGGAGTTGCATTTAAAACATGATTTTTAGTTATAGATGAATAGATAGTAAAATCATTTTTAAGCTTTGACACTAAATTTGAATCTATTATATTTTCATTAAAATAATAATTTGATAAATCACTTACAAAATCATTATACATATCTGCTTCATTATTTTTTTTAATTTCAATCAATGTCAATTTTTGTAATTGTTTAGCTATTTCATCTAAAAGATTATTAATATTTATTATTATCAAGTCATTATCAAGATTATTTCGTATGAGTCCATTTACTGAGCCTGTACCATTTATTATAAAATTATAAACATCTTTATCTTTAAGATATTCTTTTACAATGTCAACATCATCAACAAATATTCTTTCAATATATTTGTTTAAAATTGTATTAAAACTATCAATAGATGGATTACTGTTAAATAAAAAATACATATTATCTCTTTGTTCATTATTATATGTTAAAGCATACCCTATAAAGTTATCTTTAATTTTAAACGTATAATACAATTCATCACTATCATCAATTGTTATACCATCCAAAGCATTTTTGTATTGCCCTATATTTGCTGATGAAACTTTTTCAAAAAATTTAATATAATTTAAAACTGATTCTTTCATTAAAGATGCATTTATATACTTACTACTTGAAACGTAATTTGGAAAATAACCATTTTCAATAAAATATTTTAATTCATCATAAATACTAACTGCATTTTTAAGAATTTTTATATCTTTAGAAGCAGGAATTTTATCTTTATAATATTCATTTATTCCCCCTGCAAAAGTGTAAGTACCGCTCATATAGATAAAATCTGAAATATCTCCAGAAACTTTTTCCGAAATAGAAATTGGAATTATTATTTCATCATGAGTAACCACTTTAGGTACCTGACAAGTAACTTTTGCATTTATTTGAGCAGATCCAGAACCAATATAAGATATTCTATTTTGATTTATTTCTCCACTACTTCCCATTGTTACTATATTACTAAGAATTGCACTGCATCCTTCAGGAATATTTAAAGTGTATGTATCCTGTTCATTTTCTCTAATAGGAATTTCATTTCTATTAAAATTTAATGATATACTAATTTCTTCATAAGTTGAAGGATTTGATAATGAGATACTATTACTAAGACCATCTTTAGAAATTTTGGTAAAAGTACTTTTATATTCCATACTTCCTTCACGATAATAACGAGAATGTGAATTTGAAACATCAATTGTATTAATAGAAATTAAAGTAAGAATCGTAAAAGACATTATTTTAAAAACTTCTTTATCAAATTTAAACTTCTTATAAATCATGTTTTCACTTCCTCTTTTCACTTACTTGCATCGCTGAAAAATCAACTTTAATTAAAAGCTCATCTAAACTATTATAATTAGTATAATCTATTTTTCCATCTATCATTTTACTATACTTAAGAATCGCTTTATAAACTTTTACAGAACCTTGCCCGAGTTCTATATTATTTAATTTATCATTTTTAACAGTCAAAACTTTAAAATTTTTTCCTGATCCAAAATTTTGCATAGAACCATCTGAAGAATCTATAACGACATTTCGCTCAGTTTTAGAATTAAAATCTATTTCTTTAAGGCTTTCTAAAGTAAAATCTTCATTAATATAAAATGTTAGATAAAATTGTGTTCTAACTTCTAAACCCGTTGTATCAACTATAAAGTAATATTCTATTTCATCTGTTGGTCGATAAGCATCATAATTACAATAATTCTGATACTCTTCTATAGCAGAACTACATTTAATATCCTTTATATCAACATTAAATTTTGCAACTTCTATAGTGTTACCACCTTCAAAGGTAGTCATGTATTTTGAATAGGTTACCACAGTAGTAAGTAAACCCATTACTCCAATATACATACATAACCATTTAAATAAATTTTTTTTAAATTTCTTACTATGTAACAACCCATTCATAAATATCACCTATTTTCTTCTAGTTTTATTTTTTATATTTTTCTTTTTCTTCTTCCTCTTTTTTTTCTTTTTTTTAGATTCTATATTTTTAATATTTGATTTTTTTTTGGTCTCTTTTTCTTTAGAAAGTGATACAATTTCTTTTTTGTATAATTCTTTATGTTCTAAAAAATCTTGAAACTCTTTTTGGTCATCATCCAAAATTGGATTTCCATCTTTATCAGTACTTACTAAAATACATATAAGTACACCTATTATGAATATCATTATACTTATGAATGGATTTTTAAGACAGGCAACTATCTTTCCAAGTCCACCTAATTTCATAACATATTTACCTATTATATTATTAGCAGGTAAAGGTTCATCTTCGGAATTATTGGCGTCTCCTTTAGTAACTATTTCGTTTTTATTTATAGATACCAATCTATGGGTAACTATTATACCATCATCAAAGAAAGATATAATATCACCTTTTTTATAGCCTTTAGCATTAGTATTTACTATAACATAATCACCAACATGAATGGTTGGTTCCATTGAACCAGAAACAACTTCTAAGACAGTATAACCACCAATTGTTGCAATGTCTTTTTTTAAAACTTTTAGTTCTATATAATTATAAATATTAAAAATTATTATCAAAAGAAGAAGGAAAATAATGATTGAAACCACAACTTTCTTAATTTTTTTCATAATACTTCACCTTATTTGCAGACATTATCATTATTTTCATCGAAACGAATACCAACACTTAAGCCATATTTAGGTCTCTTAGAGGCTTCAGCAACAAATTTTCCTACAATTGTATCTGCAGCATCATCTATTTCAACCCATTTCCATAAAATTTTAATTCTAGTAGTCTCGCCTGGTGCAAGTTTTAAATTTAAATCATGCGCACCTTTATATGTATCTTCAGCTAACGATGTAATTAAAACATCTTTATTTAATACTTTGTAGTCTGAATTATTACTATAAAGTTCTTTGCCATTTTCTGCAATTATTTTATATCCCATATTTAGACATTTACCATCTTTACATATTGTTGCAACTTCATTTAAAGATATGCCAGTGATAGTAATATCTTTACCTTTTTCGTTAGTAATATTCATCAAATACTCACCCTTAACACCTGGGTATATCATATTTTTTATATTATATTTTTCATAGTACTCATCATTTTTAAATATATCTGCATCTTCAAGATACAACCATTTATTCAAAAATGGATCTTTTTCTAAAGGAGTTTTAGAGTATACTGCATAAAGATTCATATTGTAAGTTACAATAATATTTTCATCAATACTATAAACATCTTTATCCCCTTCCATTGCATCTTGACGCTCACTATAACCAATTATTTTATAATACTTACAATTACTTTTATCATAAAAATATGCAATATAATCACTAAGTTTAAATTCTGTTTCTTCATTAAAGATAAAATTATATTCATTTGTGAATGCATTATAATATCCATCATTAGCATAAAGATTAACTGTTATTTCATTCAGAATATTTATATTTATATCAAATGATTTAATTTCATGACCATAAGCAAAGCCCTTAACAACTAGATGGTATTGTCCAATATTATTGCCTTTAATCCTTAGAACTATTGATGAATCTCCTTCTTTATATTGTACTTCAATATCCCCAATAACTTCAATATAAACATCTGAATTATTCTTATCACGAAGAATTATTCCATCTTTTGTCTTTTCAACAGAAACTCCACCAGGAAACATATTATTATTTAAAATAATATCCTTACTATTACTTTTAAGAAATTCATAAGAATCATTCTCTAAATTTAAAAAGTAATCATACATCTTTGTATTTATATCTGTATTAGCTGTCTCTTCTTCATATTTCAAAGTCAAATTTTTAGACTTTCCAATATCATTTTTATCTGGATAGATTGTAATTACATCTTTATCAAGATTAAATTTTCCATTATAGCTTACTGTTATATCATTAAGATTATAATCATCAACTTTAACCCACTTATCTTGTTTTCTATTATATTCTAATACTTCATATGTAACACTTACTTGACCTTGTTCAACATAAACATCTGTACTAGAAGTTGATATTTCTATTTTCCTAGCAGGTCTATAAATTACTAAAGTATATATTTTGCTTTCATTTCCATCCATCACAGTAATTTCAACAACATTTCTTCCAAATTTTAAAGACAAATTATCTAAACTTTTTACTATATTACCATTAAATCTATATACAATTTTTGTATTATTATCAGATTTAATTATTCCGAAATCAATTATTTCTTCATTATATTTTACATCCATTTCATAATATGTAATATCACTATTGAATTCAGGAGTTAAAGGTAAAGAATCTGATGGTATAATATTTTCAAGATTAACATTGCTTTCTTTTGTAATTGTTATAGTATAAGTAACACTACTACCATTATTTCCTTTAACTGTAACTTCAACAGTATTAGTTCCTGGAAGAAGTTCTAAATTTTTAAGACTGTCAACTTCCTTACCATTAAATTTATAAGATAGATTAGCATCACTACTATTAGCAGTAGAATTAATAGTTAATTTGTCAACATCACTCCCAACGTGAACAGTGTAATCATAAACATTTTTTGAAAATTCTGGTGAAAGTGTACCTTCACTTATCGTAAGATTTTTTAAATAATTCTTTGTCGATTTATTATTTTCTTTATTAGTACTTACTTCTTTACTACTATTAATTACTTTCAAAGTAAAGGTTGCTGTATAGGTTTTATCACCATCTGTAACTTTGAGTGTAACAGTAGTCTTACCACTTTTTTTACCAGTTAATATTAAAACATTAGATTTAATATTTGCATTTGCAATACTTGGATCACTAATACTAATACTTATATTTCCTGACAATTTTACAAGTGAGAACGGTATCAATAACTGTTTATTGTAATAAAGGTCAAGCGTGCCACTTTCTTTTGATAAACTAATATATTTATCAGGCTCTAAAACTTTCGCCTTGGCTGTTGCTAAATATTTTTTACCATTTACATTAGTTTCTAATGTAATATCAACTTCACCAACACTTTTTGGAATAATTATAACATATCCATCTTTAACATAACATGTTGCAATGCTAGCATCACTTGTCGTACATGTCATTTTTTGAGGTTTAATATTTTTATAAGTAAAACTTAATCTAGCTTCATTATCACTCAAAAACATCTGAATAGTATTATTATTAAACCTTAAATTATCATTAATTACCTTTTCTTCCTCACCAGAATCCTTATCGATATTAACATCTGTTTCCTGATTAAATATTTGTCCTATTCTCCCAAATGATTTAGAAGTACAAGCTATTAGAAGTAACAAAATGATGATAATTATGATAATAATTTTAATAATCGTTTTTATACGACGTTTTTCTTCTTCATTCTTTTTTTTATCCTTATCTTGCATTTTTGCTCCTTTCTAATTTTTAATTTTTTCTAGTATCAAACTCTCAAATAAATCCATAATATATTATGGATTTATTTGGAAGTTCGATAACTTCCAAATATATTATGCACCTTGTGTATATTGGCTAGCAGTAATTTCAACTGGGATAGATACATTTCCTCCTGCAATACCTAATTTAGTATCATTTGCATCTTTTGTACTATCATCATTATGATTTACCCATTCAACAGTGATAACTACGTCATATTTAGGATTTTCAGCTATTTGAGATTGTTGAACTATTCCATCAGAAATTTCTTCTTCAGATTCTCCTGTTTTATAAATTTTTGTAGATACTTTAAAATCATCAGCAGTTAAACCATATGATGAAGTTAAAGTTGAAACTACATCATTACTAACATCTTTAGCATTTAATTTAACTGAAACTTCTGTATCAGTTAAATCAAGAGTTACTATTCCTTTCATAGTAACACCAGGGGCAATTTTACCAGATACTACGTTTCCTTCTCCAACTGATGTATAATCAGGTGTAAAAGTTACAGTTGAAATAGTTGTATCTGAACCATTTTTTGAATCTAATTTAACAGCCCACTTAGCTACCTCAACTTGTGCTGATTCGCCAGTAAATGTAGTAGTATATTTTGCATATGTTCCACTTACAGCAGCACTAGTAATAAGAACAGCACCTGCTAAACCTGCTATTATCATACCTTTCTTTTTCATTTGTTTCACCTCCTTTCAAATATATTTTTTTATAATTACTTATTTGTTAGGAAAGAAAATTCCTAATCTATATAAACACTCATAAATGTGTGTTTACCAAATTTAATCTAGTCCTTTTTTGAGGACTTTTTGTTTGTTTGAGACTTTTTTTCTGCTTTTTTATTATTATCAGATTTAGATTTAGTCTCTTTTTCTTCAACAGACTTTTCTTCTGAAGAAATCTCTTTTTCCTTAAGTTCTTCTTTTAACTTTTTAAACTCTAAAAATTCTTTCATTTCTTCTGCTCTTTGCTTCTTAAATGATATAGAAAAACTTACCACAAATATAACAGTAACAACAAGAGCTATAATTAAGAAGTTTGTTGGTTCAGCAAGTTTATTCATAAGTGTACCAAGACTTGGAATACGCATAATATATAATCCTTCTACTTCATCAAAAGCTACTAAATTTTGATCTTGAGAATCATTGTTATCTCCCTTTGTAATGAAGAATGTTTCTTCATTTTTTTCAACAATATCAATAATTCTGTGAGTAGTAACTGTACCATCACTATCTCTAAAGGCTATTATATCTCCCTCATCTAAAGTTTCAGGATTAATTTGCTTTGTAATAATCAAATCTCCTTGATATATTTCTGTTTCCATAGAACCTGAAAGTACCATGAATGGTTTATATCCAAAAACACTTGGAACAAGTTCTTTGTTAAGATTAGCCTGGATTATTATCCAAATATTAATTAAAAGCAATGGTACTAATATTATACTTGCTAAAATAATTAACCAATTACTTACTTTTTGATACCATTTATTCTTTTTTTTCATATTTTCACTCCATTTCCACTATTACTTTCTTTTTCTTAATACTAAAGTTGGACCTTTCTCGTATATACTAATCGCTTTATTATTTTCATAATTAGTCATCGATACTTTAGAAACTTTCTCATAATATTTACAATTATAATTAGTACAATGATATTCTTTTGTCCATGGAGTTTCAGCACTAGGTGTATCATGATTTATTGAATGATTAATTTTTTCTCTTCTAATTTCTTCCCCACACTCTTTGCAAGTATAAATTATTTCATAGCAATAGTCAGCAGTTGGTACACTTGGCCATTCATAAGTAGGGTCATTTTCTGTATGTTGATGTGGTTTTTCTTTTGTATAACCACAATTTTTACATGTGCCCCAATCACCATAATCATAGTCATGTGAACGTGTTATTTCATCACCGCATAAACATCTTACATGTTCACCACTTTCATCTTTAATATAAATATCAGTATAGTCATGATTATGTTCTTGAATATCTTTATAGTCACATGTCGAACACGAATATATAATATGAGTTTTAGTAGCATCATATGTACCATTATCTAAAGTATGATTTTTAAGTTTAGTTGTATTACAATTTGAACACTCATAAATTTCACCACTAGCATCATTACTTTTATATTGAAAATTATGAGCTATACTATTTCTTGAAAATTCTTTATTACAATGAGAACAGTATTCAACAATATCATAACAATTACTATTAGCATCATGTGTATATTCTTCTTTAGTTAATTTAGTATGAGGGACTATATCTTTATTTAATACTTGATTACAAATAGAACAATATTCGATCACACTATAACAATCAGTTTCAGAATTTTCAATAGATTCTGTACGTGTAGCTTTAGTATGATTTCTAGTCATCGTCTCTCCACAATCACAACGTAAATACTCTAAATTTTTATCAGTATTATAGATCTCTGTGAATGAATGCTTGTGTTCTTTTTCTTCTGTATAATCACAGGTTTTACATGAATAAACTATTTTGCTCTTATCACTACTATAAATACCGTGTGTATAATCAATATTATGGTTTTTAGTAATCGTTTTGCCACAACTGCATTTATAATTTTCACCCATATCATCATAACTAATAAATTCAAAGTTGTGCTCATGCTTACGTGTTTCTATAATATCATAATTAACTGCAGTTCTATATTCAGTATCATCACTAGGATTATAAACCCATTCCCCAAATTTCACATCTTTTAGAGTTCTGTATTTTTTATTATTGTATCCACAATCATTGCAAACATATATAGTTTCTTCTGTATATGTGTCATTAGAATAATTATATATATAATTATTAGATAGAACATTAAAAAAATGTTCTATCTCTATGGTAAGACCACAGTCACAAATTTTAGCATGTTTTTTGTCATCAACAACAATATATTCAAAGGAATGCGTATGAGGAGTAGTTGTTGGTTTTATTTCTGATGTTGGTGTTGGGGTTGAGGTTGCCTTTACTTCTGATGTTGGTTTTAAAGTTTCTAACTTTTCATCATTATAATCAAAATAATTATTATTAGTAGGAGTTGGCGAAATAGACTCATATTTTGAATTATTTGAAGTTATATGATTTTTATTATTAATTTTATCAATTGCTAAACCATTTAACTCTTTTATTTTTAGAAGTTCCTTAATTTTTAATATAATTTCTTTTATTGTAAATTTAAACATATCAAAAAATTCTTCTATATTATCTTTAATATAAGTTTCTACTTGAGAAACTTCTTTTATTTTTGGTATTTCTTCTAATTGAGCAACTGCTTCCATTTTTAAGTCATCTTTTGTTTCTAATATTTTCTCTTCAACTTTAAGATTTTCATCTTCAAAATTCTCATTCATAACAGTCTCAATAAAATAATCTGTTACATTATTTTTTACCATATTAGCAGTTAATTCAGTTTTAATATTACCAGATTTTCTCTTTCCAGCATTTTTAACATTTAAGTTAATTCCTAAAAAAGAAAAACCTATAGAAGTTGCTGCCAATGCTGCACTAACCAATACTGCCAAAATTCTCTTATGTGATTTTTTAATTTTTTCATTTTGTTCATTTTTATTTTTCATAAAACACTCTCCAATTTTTTTATAAATTATCTCTGTTGCTTTTTAATATTATAACAAAAGAGTAATTATTGTCAATTATAAATTGTATTAAATTTTAGAAAACTTTCCTAATATTAAAATATACACTATATTATTAAAAATAATGTATTTTTTATATAAAAATAAAACAAAGCTTGAAAATTTTTTTATTTCAAACTCTGTTTTTTAAATGTAAAAAACAAATTAATCTTTTGGTCTAAAGAATAAAGAAAAGATAAAGGCAAAGAAAATTGCTGAAGTTATACCAGAAGCAGTTAAATCAAATACTCCCATTGCAAGTCCCATATAACCAACTTCACTTGCCCGAACTAACCCTCCATGAATTAATAAATGACCAAATGAAGTAATTGGAACTAAAGCTCCAGCTCCAACATGAGCAACAATTAAATCATAAATATTAAAAATATCAAGAGCTGAACCAATTATTACAAACATACTAGTAATATGCCCAGGAGTTAGTTTAGTATTATCAAGAATTAACTGAGCAATTAAACAAACAAATCCAGCAAATAAAAATGAATAAATATAAATCATAGAACACTCTCCAAACTAATTGCATGAGCAATACTTAAAATATTTTCTTTTTGAAAAACCATTGTTGGATTAAATAAAGCCCCTGTTGCAACATATAAAACTCGTTTCAATTGTCCTTCTTCAAGTTTTTTAATAATATCTGAATAAACAACTAACGCACTACAAACCGGACCTGAACCACCTGCTTGAACTTCCTTTTGTTTTTTTAAATCATAAAGCATTACACCACAATCATTATATTTATCTTTTAAATCAATGCTATACTCACTTTTAATATAATCTCTTAATATTTCTTTTCCAAAAATACCTAAATCGCCTGTTAAAATTAAATCATAATCATCAACAGTCCTATCTAAATCACTTAAATGTTTATTTATAGTATAAGCAGCCGCCGGAGCCATAACACTTCCCATATGTAAAGGGTCAGTTTGAGCCATGTCAATAGGTATACCAATAGTTGAACTTTCAATTTTAACTTTTCCCTTTTTATTTGTTAATAAACAACTTGCTCCACCAGTTGCTGTAAATGTAGCAGTCCCTGGCTTTGGTCCCCCATATTCCGTAGGATTTCGAAATTGTTTCTCTGATACCATATTATGACTACTAACTGAAACTAAAACATTGTCAGCCATTTTACTTTCAATAAAGTTAGCCCCAAGTAGTAAACCTTCTGTATTGGTAGCACAAGCACTATAAATTCCTAAAAAAGGTCGTTCTAATTTTAAAGCAGTATAACAACTAGCAGTAATTTGATTTTGCAAATCGCCGGCTATAAAAAGGTCAACATCACTTTTTTCCTGTTTAGCCTTTTTTAAAACTAAATCAATACTATCACTCATAAGTTTTACTTCAGCACATTCTAAACTATCACATCCAAAATACATATCTTCATAATGTTTATCAAATCGCTTAGACAAAGGTCCTTTATATTCATAAGGTCCAACAACTGTTGCAACATCATTTATATAAACATTCTTATATTTAGTTGTCATATTAAGCGCCTCCCATAATAATAAGTCTTATAAATCCAAAGATATAAGCCGAAACTACTCCATATAATATAACAGTCCCAGCTAACTTAAACATATTAGCTCCAAGCCCAGTTACAAAACCTTCTTTTTTGTATTCAATAGCAGCACTTGTCATCGAATGGGCAAATCCAGTAATTGGAATAATAAGCCCACACCTTGCAAAATTAACCCATTTATCAAAAAATCCTAAAGCAGTAAATAAACTTGCAAAGAAAATAAGCGTTACTATCATAAAAACTGAAGCATCACTTGAAGAAATATCTAAATAATAAGAATAAAATTCCACTAAAAGTTGGCCAATTACCCCCATTAACCCTCCAACAACAAAGGCAATAAACGCATTCTGCCCTCGTTTTTCCTTAGGTTTATGATTCATAACTAATTTGTTATATAATTTTTTTTCCACATTATCACCATTCATATTATTTGCTAATCTGGTAAATTTATACAAAAAAAAGAATTAGATTTTTAATTTCTAATTCTAAATTGCAAAATATTATAATTTATCTATAATTTTAAAGTTAATATTTTACTTTAACAATTTTCTCTTTTGGTTTTAAAGATTTACTATTTATGATGTAAAATACTATATAAGAAATTATGTCAATTCCTAAAATAAATTGTAAAATTATGTAAAGAGTTTCCAATGGCAAACTATTCTTTTTTCCCTTATAAAAAGTTAAAATTGAGATTACTCCTGGAATTGAGGTTGTAAGCATTATTCCATAACTCCAAACAACTGATACAAATGGAATAAATAAAAATAAATCCACTCCAGGTAAAACTATAAATTTTAAACTAATTGCAATTAACAAATACAAATTCCAAATATAAAAAGGAATTAAAAAAATCTTACTTTTAAAAACTAAATCAATTCTCCTTTTTAAATCCTCTTTAGACTTTTTTTTCTTAACATCAATTAATGAAATTATAAAATTGAAAATTATTAAAGCTAAAGAAATAATTACTAATGAGGAAACTAAGTTATAATTAATATTTACTCCTACTGTAAAATAAATACAACGATAAATATAAAATTCAATCACGTACAAAAGAATAATTAAAGTATAAAGACTAATTTCATTAATATATTTTCTTATTAATTTCATCATATTTCATCTCCTATTGTAAGTATATCATTTATAGTTTAAGATGTAAATTAGTAAAATTAGTAAATTATTAAAGGTAAGCCGTTTTCAATTCTTTTATTTAAATAATGATATTTTTTTAATATCTATACTTAATCATTCTAAATTCTATATACTAAACAAAATATTCGACAAATTAATCAACAATTTTAATAAGTAAAATATGCTTAAAATAAACATTTCTTTTTAAATAATAAAGTTAATTTTTAAATTACTTTAATAAATTATTTTTATTTAGTTTACATATTTATCTTTTTTGAAATTTCCCAATTATTAAGGGTTTCGAAATATTCGACATTTTCTATTCCATTTAATCGAAGTTAATTTTGATAATTTTAAACATATTTTCTTATAATAAATTTACTCATTCTTATAATAAATTTGCTTCTTTGATAATAAAATTACTTCTGTAACTTTTATAAGTTTTAATTTTATATTATAATTAAAAAGAGGTGCTTATGAAAATAAAAAAATGTGTGATTGTAATTGGTGGAATGGGAACAAGACTTTTACCAATTACTAAAAGTGTTACTAAAGAAATGTTACCAATTATTGATACTCCAACTATTTTTTATCAAGTCAAAGAAGCCTATTTAAGTGGTATTAAAGAAATAATATTTGTGGTTTCTCCAAAAAACATTAATTTACTAAAACATTTTTTCAAAAATGATACTAAATTAAAAGAACAAGTTAAAAATAATCAAGAAAAATTAGAATTACTTGAAGATATTGAGAAAATTACTAAAAATATGACTTTTCATTATGTATTACAAAAAGAAAAAGGAACTTATGGAGCTTTATACTCAGCTCGTAAATTTTTTCAAAATGAAACTTTTGCCGTCATGTATGGCGATGATTTAGTTATTTCCGACCCACCTATTTTAAAAAGAATGATTGAATTATCTGAAAAAACAAATAGTATGATAATGTCTGCTAGAACTTTACCTGATAATGAATTACCACACTTTGGAATTATTAAATATAAAAACGATAATATTATAGACGATATTGTTTATAAAACAGAAAAATTACCAAGTCATGATGTTATTCAAGGAAGATTTATTCTTGATACCAAAATTTTTGAAATTAAAAAAAGTTTAAAATATTATAATGGAGAGTTACAATTACCAAAAGCTGTTTTAAATTGTTATAAGGAAATTAGAATATTACTTTATAATGAAATTACTTTTGACATTGGAAGTAAATTAGGCTTTTTAAAAGCCAATATATATTTTGGATTAAATAATAAAAAATATCGTAATGATTTATTAAACTATATTAAAGATTTAGAAAATTTATAATTTTCAAAAAGAAAATTGCTAACATTATTGCTAGCAATTTTTTAGTTTTTATCAATATCTATTAATTCATATTCAAGAACACCGACTCCAAGTTCTGCTGCTTTTGTAACAGTTAAAGTTCCATTTCGAGATTCTATTCTTTCAATTAAATCAGCTTTACCTGGGTCATTAGAATTATAAACTAAATCAAGACAAGCCTTATCTAATGCAACTGGGTCAAGGGATGCTAAAATTCCAATATCCTTTATTTTAGGGTCAGCAGCCACACTGCAACAATCACAGTCAACTGACATATTTTTCATAACATTTATAAAAGCAATATTAGATTTTTCATAATCCATTACACTACTAGCAGCTTCAGCCATTGATTCTAAAAAAGAATCATGATTAGAACTCCAAATTTTCTCGGCTTCTCCCGCTCCATGAATTACCGCTTTACCATGACTTGAGGCTAAGCCAATTGAAATATTTTTCAAAGCTCCACCAAAGCCACCCATCGGATGACCTTTAAAATGTGACAATACTAAAATAGAATCATAATTAGCAAGTTTAGCACCAACATAATTAGTTTTTAAATACTTACCATTTTTTACAGGTAGTTCTAATTCTCCTTCACTATCTAAAATATCAACCTTAAAATATTTTGTCCATTCATGGCTTTCCATAAGTTTTTGATGTTTAACCGTTTCATTTCTCTCCCCATCATAAGCCGTATTACATTCAATAATGGTTCCATTAACCAAATCCACTAACTCTTTCATAAAATCTGGTCGTAAGTAATTTTGATTACCAGCTTCTCCTGAATGAATTTTTACCCCAACTTTACCTTGTAAATTTGGATTTAAAGCTCGATAAATTTTTAATAATCCATCACTTGTTAAATCCTTTGTAAAATAAACTTTACTTTTCATATTCATTTCTCCTTGTAATATTAGTATAACACAATTACTTAGTTTTTAATATTTTTTTATTTTAATTAGAAAAAAGTTGAATTTTAAAAAAAATTATATATAATAATTATTACTATTTTAAGAAAGGACTATTAATGCAAGAAAAAGAATTTGTTCAAACCCTATATATAAATTTAGATGATTCCGGAAAATTATCAACTAATGAAGAAATTTTAGTTTTAGGTGGAGTTGTTTTTTTAAGTAAAGAAGAAAAAGACAAGTTTATTACTCAATATAGAAGTATAGTTGATAGTATTAAATGCAATTATTGTCAAAATAAAATTTGTAAAAATAATTGCCCAGAATTAAAACATAACAATTTATCTAAAAACGATAAAAGAAGAATTATTAATTATATAAAAAAATATTTTGTAATAGCTTGTATTATTGAAAATAAAAAAATTTATCCATATATTATAAATGATAAAGCTTCTAAAGGTCGATACACTGACTATGCAATTCGAAGATTTATTAAAGAAGTAATCACTAATTTAATTGAAAAGAAAAAGATGAATCCTTATAAAAAGGTTAAATTAGTTTTAAACATTGATGAACAATCGACTAAAAGTAATGGTTATTATAATTTACGAAATGGTCTTTTTGAAGAATTGAAACATGGAATAACCAATTTTAATTATGGAACTTCTTATGAACCTATTTTATTTAATGATTTAGAAATTGATTTAACTTATCAGAAATCAAATCATAGTTATGTTGTTCAAGCAGCTGATTTAGTAGCTGGAACTGTAAGAAGAAAAACTCTTGATACTAATTTTTTAACTTTTAAGTTAAACGAAGATAGTAATTTATTAAAAAATTTAGCTTTTTTAGATTATAAGATTTTTTTGCCATAGAAAAAGGACTTTACGTCCTTCCCCAATTAGGTTGATGCACCAAACAGTACACTTAATCTTTCGATCAAATCCTAACTATCGACCTGACAAGGAAAATCCTCCGGTAGAGATAGCTTAACATACGAGTATTTTAATGTCAATCACGAATTTTTAAAAATGGTATCATTTTAACTAATGATTAACATCACGAATTTTTAAAAGTAACCTTGCCTTTTTAATTAACAATTCAAGAATTTTATTTTTATAATTTTATTTTTATTTTATTTGGTGTTCTCAGTAGGAATCGAACCTACATTTAATCCTTCGGAGGGATTTGTACTATCCATTATACGATGAGAACATTGATTAACAGACTACAAATTATATTATATTTAATATTTATTATAAGTCAATCAAATTTTAATATTATTACAACAAAAAAATAGACCATGGTCTATTCAATTTTATAAATTAATTACTTAAGACTTTTTTAGCAACTACAACAAACCTTCCATTGGGCTTAGAATATTCACAAGTTGAAAGCGTTAATAATTGGTCATTATAACTAGCTGTTACTCCGGTTTCATAGATACTTAGTTTTTTAGCATTATTAACAAAATCATTATATTCTTCTTCATTTAAAGCATTAATAAAATAATAATAACGAAAAACATTTTCATCAGTTTTATTATAAATTTCTGAATAAAAAACTGCCAATATTTCATAAGTTGCAACTTCTTTTAAAGTTGTAAATTTAATTTCTTTATGACTTAAGTAAAAATCTTCATTAGCATATTTAAGTAAATCTTCAAACATAAGTTTAGTTTTAGTTCGATGTCCATAAACTAAATAATTAGAACTAGTATCTAAATTCACATCTTTATCTAAATAAATACTACCAACCTCTGAATACTCCTTTTTATAACTATGATTTAAATAATAATCATTGTTATCTGTTTGTAAAACCGGAAAATTTATATTTGTATCTTTAATTTCTATCCATCCAACAATATCATTATTTTCTTTTTTCAATTCTTCTAATTGTAAGATTAATTTAGCTTTTTTAGATTCTTTTATTTCAGATTCACTGATTTTTACTTGGTCTAAAATATTGGAATTTATTTTTAAAGCTTTAATTCGGCCTGCCATAATATAAATTATATAACTACTTCCTAATACAAAAATAATTGTTAAAATACTTAAAGCAATTAATTTAAGAACTTTATGATTATTTTTTTTCTTTTTCTTTTTCATTTTAACAACACATTCCTTTCACTTCATTCAAGACACACATAGTTATGAAAATAATTATTTTTCAGACTAACTCCTAATATTTTAAAAATGAAGTAGTACCTTAACTACTTCATTTAAACACTTTTTTTACTATATCATTTTTTTAATAGTTATAATACCTGTCATTGAAAGTAATGTTATAATTGATACAAAAAGCATAGAATCAGTAACTCCAAGTTTTGGAGATTCATCTTTTGCTATATCTTCAAATCTAGCTGTTAATGTAATATCTGTATTTATTTTTTCATCAAGACTAAACTGAGTTTCACCTTTAAATAAACCAATAAATTTTTTACCTTTAGGTGCAACTTGTAATTCATTTAATGCTTCTTTTTCTTCTTTTGATAAATATTCATTAAGTGATTTACCTTTTTCAACTGTAAATACTCTATTACCAACTATACTATTAACAGTTACTTTAGCATGAGTTTCAGGAATTTTTTCTAGCGAAATTTGGTCAGGGTCTATTTGAATTGTGATTTTTTGGTCATCATAATTTCCATCAGCATCCCAGTCAAAATCATAAACAATTAATGTATATGGGGTTCCAGCGGCTTTTATTTGCGCAAGACGTTCTTCGGTTACTCCAACCCAAGCATTAACGTAATCTTGGCCATCTTTTACATCATCAAATTTAACACTAACGCCACCTCTTTGATATTTAGCCCCTTCGGCTCTTCCTTCTGGAGCATCAATTCGAATACCAATCCAATATCCATCAAAATTTCTATTTACATCAGGGTCTTTTGGATACCATTTTAAATTACCAGACGTATATTTAACCGTAACATTAGCTGTTGAATTATTGTCAATACTTGAAGTTCCTTCACTAAGAACAGTAACTTTACCAAAAGTTGTAAGAGCATTTACAGAAGTTGTTCCTAAAAATAAACCAAATATTGCTAATAAAAAAAGTGTTCCTGACAAAATCTTTTTTTTCATATAAACTGCTCCTTTCATTGTTATATGATATCTATAAATTGTCAAGATAGATTATCAGATAGACTTTACATCTTTTTCTAAATCTATCTAGTAATATTATCCTCGAACCAATAATAAATTATTCAAACAAGTCTTTTATTTTTTTGCTAGTTTTTAGCAATTGTTTTTTTGTAAAAAAATGTTTATACTAAAATTGGTGATTTAAATGATTGTAACTCATACTATTAAACCTTTTTATGATAAAGATTCTAAAATTTTAATTTTAGGAAGCATTCCTTCAGTCAAATCTCGAGAACTTAATTTTTATTACGCTAATCCAAGAAATAGATTTTGGTCTCTCATGGAAGAAATTTTTAATGAAGAAAATTTAAATACGATTGAAAAGAAAAAAATTTTTTTAAAGAAATACCATATTGCTCTTTATGACGTTATTGAACAATGTGAAATAGAAGGTTCAAGTGATACAACAATTAAAAATCCAATTCCTGTTGATTTAACACCAATTTTAAAAACTGCTAAAATAAAAGTAATCTTTACAACTGGTAAAAAAGCTTATAATCTATATCAAAAATTTTTTAAAAATAAAATTAAAATTACTGTTATTTCGTTACCTAGTACTTCGCCGGCTAATAATAAAAAAGGAATTGAAGAAATTTTAAAAAAAGAATATTTAAAAATTAAAGATTATTTAAATTAAGATAAATTATGAAAATAATCTTGGCTTTCATTTTTAGTTTTAACAATTTTTTAATAAACTATTCTTAATTTATTTAATATAAATTAATATTTTTATTGTATCTTCTTTAAACATTATGTTAAACTTATAATAGGAGATAAGTATGATAGGAAAAATAATTGAAATTAATGAAAATGATATTGTATTTAAAATTGAAAATAATGTTTTAGATACTACTAATTTAATGAATAGATATGTTTTATTCCAAGATAAAAAAATTATTATTGGTGAAATAATAAATATTAAAGATAATTTAGTTTATTGTAATTTAGTTGGAGAAGTTATAGATAATAATTTTATATATGGAATTACAACTAAACCAAGTTTTAATTCTAAAATATTTTTAATAGATGAAAATAAAGCTATCCATATTTTAAGTCAAGATAACCAAATAAGTAAAACTGTATATTTAGGTTATAGCCCAATTTATGAAAATATTAAAATTAACTTTGACCTTAACAACTTTTTTAGTTCACATTTTGCTGTTTTAGGTGGTACGGGTTCTGGTAAATCTTGGTCAATTGCTAAAATAATTCAAAATTTATTTCAAAATTCGAATACCATTCCTTATAATGCCAATATTTTTATCTTTGATACTTATGGAGAATATCATAATGCCTTTTTAAATTTAGAAACCATTAATCCTTATATTTCTTATAAAAGTTATACGACTAATTTAGATGAAAGGGAAAATATTTTAAGAATTCCTCCTCATCTTTTAGATGTAGATGATTTAGCAATTTTATTAAATGCCACAACTCCTGACCAGTTAAAAATAATTGAAAAAGCTCTTCAACTTGTTACTATTTTTAAACAAGAAAATGAAAATATTTTAAAAATTAAGAATGATATTATAGCAAGAGCTATTATGGATATTCTTTTAAGTGGTAGACCATCTGTTCAAATAAGAGACCAAGTTTTTTCAATTTTAGCTTTTTATAAAACACCTGATTTAAATTTAAATACAATTTTATCTCAACCTGGTTATAATAGGGCTTTAAAACATTGTTTAATTATTGATGCCGATGGTAAACTTCGAGAAATGGAACTTTTAACTGACTTTTTTACAAAATTTTTATTAGAAACCAAAGAAGATACTGTATTTAATAATGTTACTTATACTTTAAAAGATTTAGAAAATGCAATTGATTTTGCTCTTATCAGTGAAGGTTTATTTAAAAGTGAAAAAGTTTATGATAATAATAATCTTTTAAAAGTTCGTATTCATGCTCTTGTTAATAGTGAATATAATAATTATTTTGATTATCCAAATTATATTAGTAAAGAAAGTTTTGTTAATGAACTTCTTACTAAAAATAATAAAAAGGCCCAAATTATTAATTTTAATATTAATTATGTTGATGATAGATTTGCTAAAACAATCGTTAAAATTATTTCTAAAATGTTCTTTGATGTTTTAAAAACTTTAAAACCGAGAGCTAGTTTTCCTATTAATATTATTCTTGAAGAAGCACACAGATATGTTCAAAATGATAATGATGTTAATTTACTAGGTTATAATATTTTTGAAAGAATAAGTAAAGAAGGTCGTAAATATGGTATTCTTTTAGGTTTAATTTCTCAAAGACCTACTGAATTATCCGAAACATCTTTATCTCAAGTAAATAATTTTTTGATTTTTAAAATGTCTCATCCTAAAGATTTAGATTACATTAAAAATTTAATTCCTTTTATGACTAATGAAATTAATAAACGCTTACAAATTATTCAACCTGGCTATTGTTATGTTTTTGGTCCTGCTTTTAAATTACCTACTATGGTAAAAATAGAAAAACCTAATCCTACTCCTGAAAGTAATAATACCAATATTTCTAAAATTTGGTTTGTTAATATTAATTAATAATAAAAATAATTCAATTTACTTACTTTATAAATTGAATTATTTTGTTTTAGTTGGAATAAAAATTTTAGTTAATAGTTTTTCTTTATCAATTTGACTAATTAAATCTTTATTTAGAAAACCTTCTTTTCTATCTATTAGTTCGACATCATCATTTTGAACTCTAACATCAAAAACTCGAGGTAAAGATATATCTAATCTAATATAACCAGCATTTTCATCATAAAAATAATTCATAAGGTACATTAAAAATTTACTTACGGATGAAATATTAAAATCAAAATAAAAGTTATTAGCTATTTCCCATATTTTATCTAATTCATCATATAAATAGTTTACTTTATCTAGGTTTCTATTAAATTTATACCTTTCTAATCTAGTATTAAATTGTAATGAATCCTTATCATAATCTACTATAAACATCTTTAAATCTTCAATTTTCGTTACTTTTAAAGGCTCTTTAATATTTTCATAATTTAATATGTATAATCTTAAATATTCGTTTATATAATCAGGAATAATATTTATAATTGAAGAATTTTTAGTTTGAATTTGTTTTAATGGTTCTTCAATTAAACTTTGATATTCAAGAAATTTTTTTCTAGTTTCAATTAGATATTCTTTCAAAGTTATTAAATTTTCACCTTCAACTTGAAAATAATCCATTTCTGTTAAATTACTATCTAAAAAAGTTTTTAAATTTTTAATAATTCTTTTTTGTCGGTTTAAGATATCTCTTTTGTCAGTCATAACTTTGCCTCCAAAGAAATAATAGCAAAATTTCATTTTATTATCAAGAAATTTCCTTAAAAAGTTGTTTTCTTTAATAAGCTTTTATTTAAAGTTACATTAAATTAAAAAAGGTAATGAGTTTTATTTCATAACCTTTAAAATTTAAATTTTTATTAAATTACTTAGTCTTTACATCATTTATAATTTTTTCTATTTCTGTAAGTTCTAAATCTGTTATTTTTTTTATAGTATTAATATCTACTTCATTATTATATAATTTTAAAACCATTTCTCGTTTTGCTTCTTCTTTACCAATAGTAATTCCTTCTTTGCGACCATCAATTAAACCTTTTTCACGTCCCTCAATTAAACCTTTTTCACGTCCTTCAATTAAACCTTCTTGTAGGCCTTCAGCTAATCCTTCTTTACGTCCTTCGGCCAAACCCTCTGCTCGCCTTTCTCTTATAATTGCTTCTCTTAATTTTTTATCGCTTTCTTCAGTCCGATAGAATCTTCTTACTAATTCTTCATCTTCACACATATTAAATACCACCTTTTCCATTAATTTCTTTATTTCAGGTTTCGTCTTTAAATCTTTTAAGCAATCACTAAATTCTTCTTTTTTTTCTATCCAAAGTGCAGCAGCACTAATTACTATTGCTTTTTCTTTTTCACTTAATCCTTCATAATCCTTATAATACCAGAGTTTGTAGCATTTTTCAATATTGATATTTATAATTTTATGTCTGGTTGTTAAAATATCACCTTCTTGATTGCGGTACATATATTCATCGATTACTTTCTCTCTTGTATTTACAAAGAAATTATTTAGATTAATTAAGATTGTATCTGGTAAATTATCATACTCATCTTTACTTATTATTCCATTTGAAGATACATCATCTAAATACAAAATATTTCTTTCAATTACAGATACACTTAGTTTATGTTCCGTATCTATATTTACTTCTAAAATTATTTTTTTTACTTTATCAACTTCGGCTTTAGCTACAATATCTCGTTCTGTAATTTTCTCTCCTATTGTATTATTAGGTGTTTTTAAAGGTAATAAAGTAACATGGTTTTCTAATTCTTCATAACTAATTCCTAATAATTTAGATAGAAAAAAAGTTAATATTTCAATATTTGAAGGGTCTCCAAACATTATTTTAAAACATTCATCATAAGAAAGTCTTAACATTTCCCCTGGTTTTAAGGCTCTTTTTTTCTCTAACATCTTTGTTGACATCTAAATCCTCCTTTCCATTTTTCTTCTAATATCATGATATCAAACCTCCTTTTCATGAAATATGAGGTTATTCTTAACCTCTAATAATAATCTATACTCTTTTTTTTATTTTTTAAGAAAAAGAAGTTTTTTTTAAAAAGCTTATAAAACGAGGTTTTAGAAAGGTTTAAAGGTGAACAAATTTCACCTTTTTAATTTAAACTAATATTTTTAATAAAAAAAGAACTGATTTTCAGCTCTTTATATACAATATGGCGTCCCCAGTAGGAATCGAACCTACATTTAATTCTTAGGAGGAATCCGTACTATCCTTTATACTATGAGGACAATAAGAAAAATTAAGCTTTTAAATTTTCAAAAAGAAATAATTTATAATTCCAATCATCACTTGCATTTGAAAGTGACATTATATCTTCATTAGACATATTTTTAAGTAAAAAAGAAGCAATATTATCGACATCACATTTTGAACAGATAAAAAGATATTCACTTTCACAAACAGAAGCTTCATGAATTCTTTCAACAAATAAACTTAATTTTTCAAAAGTTTCCTTATAATTTTTCTCACTTGCAAGATTTTTCTTATTAATTTTATATTTTTTAAAATATGTTGTTACATCAATTACTTTATGAATATAATTACAATTTAAAAGGAGATATAATAAATCATCATTACTTGCCTTTTTTAATAATTTAGAAATTTCTAACACAATTTCTTCTCCTTTAGTATTAGTTGTATCAATTCCATTTTCAAATAAATCTGCAAGTTGGTCTTCAAATTTTAAAATTTTTACTAGATTTTCACTCATAAACCACCTAATTAAATACATCTTCAAAATATTTATTAATTTTATTTTCAAAAATTATTAGCATATTATTAACTTCTTTTTGTAATTCAATAAATTGTAAATAAATTGGTTCTTCATTTAAAATATCTAAACACTCTTTAATTTTCTTTTCACCATCTTTGGAATTTATTTTTTTATTAACAATTAATTTTTGATAATTTTTAATATGATTAATTAATTCCATTAAATTACTTTCATTATTTAAAATATCTTTAGCCTTTAAGTAATCTTGATAAGTTTTATTTTCTTTTATAAAATTAATAATCTCATCTACTTTAGCAAGTATTTCTTCTTTATTATTCAACTATCTCACCATCTAAACTAAAACTTTTAGCTTCAAGAATTTTTACTTTAACAATTTTCCCAATTGCAGCAGTTGGCCCTTTAAAATTAACTAGTTTGTTTGTTTCTGTATAACCAAAAAGCATTCCTTCTTTAGTTGAATATCCTTCAGTTAAAACCTCATAAACGTTGCCAACCATTTTTAAATTAGACTCCTTAGAATATTTATTAATAAGTTCATTTAATTGATATAAACGTTCTTCTTTTGCTTCTAAACTAGTATTATCTGGAAGTTTACTAGCTGGCGTATTTTCTCTTGGGGAGTAAATAAATGTAAAGGCACTGTCATATTTACAATAATTGACAAGTTCGAGTGTCTCTTCAAAATCTTCTTTAGTCTCTCCCGGAAAACCTACAATAATATCCGTTGTAATACTAATATTTGGGATACTTCTTAATTTATCATATAACTTTTTATAAGATTCTTTGGTATAACGTCGTCCCATCAATTTTAAAATTCGATTACTTCCTGATTGAACTGGTAAATGAACAAAATTTAAAATATTATCATGATTTTTTATAACTTCAACTAATTTTTCAGTAAAATCCCAAGGATGACTTGTTAAAAAACGAATTCTTGGAATATTAGTCTTACTAACATCAACTAATAAATCAGCCAGTTCATAATCAGTATACAAATCTTTTCCATAAGCATTAACATTTTGCCCAAGTAAAGTTACTTCTTGATAACCATCTTTAACTAATTCCCGAACTTCTTTTAAAATATCTTCTTTCCGTCTACTTCTTTGGCCGCCTCTTGTGTAAGGAACTATACAATAAGTACAAAATTTATCACAGCCATATATAATATTAACATAAGCTTTATATTTACTTTCGCGAACAACAGGCATATCTTCAATAATATCCCCTTCTTTACTATAAACTTCAATATTTAAAGTTTTTTTAATATCTTTAAAACTTTCCGTTAATAGTCGAGGTAAATCATTTAGGTTATTTGTTCCAAAGACAAAATTTACAAAGCGATATTTTTTTAAAATTTCTTCGATAACTCCAACTTCTTGAGCCATGCAACCACATAAAGCAACAACTAACTCTGGTCTTTTTTCTTTTAAATGTTTAATTCTTCCTAACATACCAAACGCTTTATTATGAGCATTTTCTCTAATAGAACAAGTATTTAAAATAATAAAATCGGCTTTTTCCATTGTCAAACTTTCAGTAAATGACATTGCCTTTAGCATTCCTTTAATATTTTCACTATCATGTTCATTCATTTGACAACCATAAGTTTTTATAAAAAATTTCTTTCCTAGGCCAATTTTTTCATAATCCTTATCTAAATTAAAACTTTTAACCAAAACCTCTTGTCGGCTTCTAATTCTTGCCTCTTCATAATTTGGTACTTGCATACTATCACCCACTTAACTTGCAGAAATACTATATCATAAAACTTAAAATTTTACAATTATAATATTATTTGATAATTTCCATATTTAAGTATAAAATAAAAATAGGTGATAATTTTGAAAAAAACAATTAATTTTTTAATTATTTTACTAGTTACTTTTAGCCTTACTGGTTGTTTTAAAAAAGACTTAACTAAAAATCAAGAAGAAGTTAGTTCATATCCAAGTAATTACATTGAAACTATTCCTGAAAATGCTAAAGTTTTTATAGAAAATATGGATAATATTATTTTAGAAAATTACAATGAAATTTCCGAAATGAATGCTGAAATTTTTACAAAATCTGAGTCAATGTTTGACCTTAATAATATAAAAAGTCTTAAAAAAGAAGAAATTTTAAATTATATCAATTCTTATCAAATACCAACACTTCCTAAATATAATGACGATAAATTAGTAACTAAAAATGATATTGCCATGATTATTGAAAATCAAGATATTGCAAATGTTAAAGATATTAAAGAAATTAAATCCGGACTTACTATAAATCGAACTAATTTAAAATCATTTCCAACAGATATTCACTTTTTTGATGAAAAGAATGAGAAAAATTTTGATAATTTGCAAGAAAGTGAATTACTTCTTAATACTAAAGTATTAATTTTACATGAAAGTAAAGATAAAAATTGGTATTTTGTTTTAACAAATGCTTATGCTGGTTGGGTTAAAAAAGAAAATATTGCTTTACTTACTCTTGATGATGAAAATTTCTTTCTTAATAATAAAGATTTTGTAATAATAACTGAATCAAGTTTAAAAATAAATGAAAAAATTCTTGATATGAGTGTTAAATTACCATTTTTAAAAACTAATGAAAATGGATACGAAGTTGCAATTCCAACATTAGATAAAGATAATAATCTAACAAAAGAAATAGTAACTATTTCAAGAGATAAAGCGCATATTGGTTATTTAGATTACACTAAAAGAAATGTTATAATTCAGGCTTTTAAATATGAAAATACTCCTTATTCTTGGGGAGGAATGGACCAAAATGTTGATTGTTCAAGTTACGTTTCTAATATTTACCGAACTTTTGGTTTTAATTTTCCAAGAAATACTAAAGAACAAAATAAAAGTGTTGGCGAAATTATTTCTTTAAAAGATAAAAGTAAAAATGAAAAATTAGATATTATAAAAAATAAAGAACCTGCTCTTTTATATCAACCTGGTCATGTCATGCTATATCTTGGTAAATTAGATAATAAAGATTATATTATTCATGCATCAGGAAGTAAAAATAACATGAAAGTTTTAGTAAGTATTTTAAATGATAGTAGTTATTTAGAAAAAATTGACCGAATAAATATTCTTAATTAATGAAAAAAGATACATAACTTTAAATCTTATGCATCTTTTTTTAATAATTCTTTATTATTTTTGGAAGAAATCATATAATTATCAGCATTAAGGGCTAAACCAATCGTAAATAAATAAGCAAGTAAATAAACCCAAACAAATAAAATTAAAATATTTGATAAACTTCCATAATAAAGATTGTAATTACTATAATTATTTAAATGAAAAGAATAAATTCTAGTTGCTAAAAACCAAGAAATGGTTGTAAACCAAGCTCCATTATTCATAAATCGATGATTAATCTGGATACTTGGAGAAATAATATATAAAGTTTTTATTAAAATAAACATCAAAATAATTGATAAAGGATACTTTAATAAATGATATAAATTCGTAATTACTAACATAATTTTTTCATTAATAATACTAGCTAAAAATTTTATTATCATATCTCCTAAAACGGGTACAATTACAATAAAACCAATTAAAAGAAAAAGAATAATAACCATTAGAAAAGATTTAATTAAATTTCTAACTTCATTTTTAACTTTTATTTTATATAGCATATCACTTGCTGATATTATTGCCCTACAACCACCTGATGCCATCCATAAACTAAAAATAATAAATAAGAATAAATTAAAACTGCCACTTTTTATTTCTAAAGCTGATTTTAGAAACGTCATAACTGCATCTGGAACATTATTAGATAGTAAAGCCATTATTTGATTTATTCCAATATTAGAGCCTAAAACACCAATGACTGAAAAAATAGGGACAATCATTATAATGATATTAAAGGCTAGATGTCCTGGTAATATATTCATTTCCTCTAGCCTAATTAAATTTATAATTCTTTTTAAATATGCTTTAAATTTTTTCATTAACGATAACTTTCTTTATCACTTTGCATATCAATCATGGCTTCATTTATAGCATCATCTATTGTTTTTATATTATCAAATATCATACTTGAACCAACTGAGGCTCCAAAACCATATGGTAATTCAGTTAATTCTTTACGCATTTTTTTCAAATAAACATCAATTTGGGCTTCACTATAACCTACTAAATAAATAATAAACTCTGTTCCATCACTTCTAATTATTTCACTATTTTCAAGTTGAGTATTTACTAAAATACTAGCTGTTTTAACAATTAAAGCATCACCTTTTTCACGACCATAATTATCATTTATATATTTTAAATTATTAATATCAACAACCACAATTGCTTGAGGATAAACTTTATTTAAATTCCATGAATCAATTTGTAAATTTAAATAATTACGATTCTTAAGAGACGTTAACATATCTGTATATTTCTTTCTATCTTCCTTTTTAACAAGTTTTAATTTATGACGATTTTTAATTATTACAAAGATAATAACTAAAGAAATAACAGGAATTAAAATAATTGCTAAAACTAACAAGTATACTTCTTCAAAACTAGAAGTTTCAAAGAAAGATAAATTTAAATTATTTAAACCACTATTACGATATTTATAATAAGAATTAGTATTAATAACATAATTAAATAAACTATAAAAAGAACTATTATCACTTTTAACCATAAATGAATAATCATTACTCATAATATCTGAATAAATAACTTCAAAATCTTTTAACTCTTTATTACGATAATATGAATATACTTCTTTATCAAGAATAATTAAGGCTTTATTTTCTTTAGCTTTTTTAGTAAGGTCTTTAATATTTTTAGCTAAATTGGTATTAACCATTGCACTAGATTTAATATAGTTATATAAGTATTTATTATTTTCAAGCATATAAGCATTATTGCCTTTTAAACCTTCAAAAGAGGAAACTACATAATCATCTTCAGTTCTTCCTAAAACCACATAATTTTCAATAAAAGTTGAAACGGTTTTTAAATATTTAGAATTTGGATTACCAATATAATCAAAATAAATATCTACTTCGCCATTTTCGATTGCTTTATTTAATTCACTTAAAGACTTATACTTTCGATATGAAAAATCAATATCCGTAAGTCTTACTAATCGATTTATATATTCAGCTGCAATTCCAGTAATTTTTGAACCTTTAGTAATTTCATAAGGAGTATTTTCAACATAACCATATACATAAGTTTTACTTAATAAATCCGCTCTCGTTTTATCATTGATATTTTTCTTTTCAATATAGTAATTTAAAAGTAATTTATTATATTCACTTACATAATATTCATTCATCCAATAATTAAAATATTTAGTTAGAATTTTGTTTAATTGCTTGTTATTATTATCTAAAGTTAAAACCACCTTTTTAGTAATATCTGTAAAAAAGTAATTTAAATAATATTTATCATTACTAATTGTATTTTCAAGAGATAACATATTAGGTACAATTATCATATTTACTTCATTTTCATCTAAACCTTTAAAAAGGGCTTCCATACTTACATATGGTTTATAAGTTACATTAGTAGCACTTTTTAAATAATAACTAATATTAGATTCTTCAGTTCCTAAAACACCTAACGTATAATTAGAAAAATCAGGAATTTTACTTATTTTAATTGTACTATTTTTAGAAACAGCAACATAACTATCTTCGAATAAAAATAATTGGTTAGAATCTAAATTTCTGCTACCATCAATAATCTCGATTTTATAAGAACTATTTTTAGTTCCTTCACTTTTTAAATAAGGGATTTTATTAAATTTTAAATCAGTTTCTTTAGTTACATAATCTAAAAAATCAAAAACTATGCCACTTCCATTCATTCCATAAACGGCAACATCATTAAAAACTTCAATATCAATCATCTTACTGCCATTTTCACTAATCCATTTTTTATCATCAGAAGTTAGCAGACTAGATTCTCGGTAATAATAGATAAAAAATAAGGCAATAAATACTAAAAGGGCAACTAAAATGATAAAAATCAATAATTTCTTTTTATTCTTCATCTTTAGTTTCCTCATCAACAGTTATTTCTCTATCTTTAGTAAACACTAACTCTTTACTTTCGGTACCCTTATAACCTATAATTGGAAAATTATTTAAAGTTTCATCTTCTTTTAAAACATAAACTTGTAATGTATAATAATTTAATTCATCATTTTTAAATAAAGGAACTACACTATTAGCAATAGTTTTAGCATCATTTATACTTACATCATTATTAACTGTAATCATAAAATTAATAATTTTACCATGAAGTTTATAACTAACATCAATAACTTTATCATTTTCTTTTAATTTGGAAATAGCATCATCATAAAAACTTTCCTCAATCTTATGTTTATCAATATCATCTAAACGATTTCCATAAACCGCTTTTCCTTCATCGGGAACTAAAAAGGCTTTAGCCTCAGCTGTAATTACTACTAAAGCTAAAAAAATAACCACTACTATAATTACATATTTATTTTTCTTTATAAAATCCATAATTTCCTCCACTACGATATTTGTATTATACAATAAATTTTATGATTAAGCAATAATAAGTAAAACAAGATTAAGCAATAATAAGTAAAACAAGAACTAAACAAAAATTTTTATACCTCTTGACTAAACTGTAAGAGCAAAAATAAAATTATAAATTTCTAAACTTTATTCTCCTAATTCTAAAAATATTTAGCTATAAAAATTGGCTAGTTTAATTTTATATAACTTTTTTATATAAAAAGCAAAAAATAGCATTAACTGCTACTCTTTGTTTTTAATACCTCTTTAATATATTGGGCAAGACTATTTGCATAATCAGTAATTTCTTTTATATCTTCCCCTTCAATCATTATTCTAATTAAATTTTCAGTTCCACTTTTACGAACAACAATTCGCCCATTACTTCCTAAAATATTTTCATATTCATGAATCTTAGTTTGAATTTCTTCAATATTAGAAAAATTATCTCGAACTTCTCTTGTTACTTCTAAATTAACTAAAACTTGGGGATATTTTCGCATAATATTTTTAAGGGTTCCTAATTTTTGATTTTCCTTTGTCATTATTTCTAATAATTTTAAAGACGTTAATTCGCCATCTCCAGTATTTAAATAATCTTTAAAAATAATATGACCACTTTGTTCTCCACCTAATGAATAGTTATTTTTAAGCATTTCTTCTAATACAAAGCGGTCCCCTACTTTAGTTGATACAAAATTTAAATTATTAAGAGAGGCATATTTAATAAGACCTAAATTAGACATAACAGTTCCAACAATACTATCTAACTTCATATATTTACTACAAATTGCTAAAATATAATCCCCATCTATCTCTTCTCCTTTTTCCGAAATAAATAAAGCCCTATCACCATCACCATCATAAGCAATTCCTAAATCACATTTATTTTTTAAAACATATTCTTTTAAACTTTCTAAATGCGTAGAACCACAGTTAAGATTAATATTATAACCATCGGGATTACAATTTATTAAAGAAAAATCAACCTCAAACTTTGAAAATAACTTTTTAGCAGTTACAGAAGTTGCTCCATTACTAGTATCAATCGCAATTTTAAAAGGAATTTTTTCAATGTTTACAGTACTTTTTAAAAAGTCAACATAATCATCTTCGGCATCTCTTTCTATCATTACTCCAACATCATTTATTTTAGTATTATAAGCAAAATTATCATCTAAAAGTAATTTTTCTACTTTATCTTCAAGTTCATCTTTTAATTTAAAACCTTCACTATCAAAAACTTTAATGCCATTATATTCACTTTTATTATGACTTGCGGAAATAACAAAGCCACCATCGGCATTATATTTTTTTATTAAATAAGAAACAGCAGGAGTTGGAATAACTCCTAAATTAAGGATATCATGTCCCTCGCTTAAAAAACCAGCAATCAAAGCATTTGCTAACATATCTTTTGATATTCTAGTATCACATCCTACTAAAAATGTTAATTTTGATTTTTGTAATTCTTCTTTTAAAACTCTAGCAACACTAGCTCCAATTTTCATAGCTAAATTAACAGTTAATTCGCTTCCAACTAGGCCCCTTACTCCATCAGTTCCAAATAACTTTCCCATTACCTATTCTCCTTTAAAACAATATTATCCATACTTTTTACTATTGATGAGGCCTTAATTACTCCTCGAACCATTACTAACGGATAAATATTAGTATGAGGTAAAATAATTGTTCCCGGAGTTAAAACACTATTGCAGCCAACTTCAACATAATCACCTAAAAAAGCTCCAACTTTTTTTAATTTAGTTTCATAAGTTTCTAAACCATTTTTTATAACAACAAGGCTTTTATCACTTTTAACATTAGAAGTGATACTTCCTGCTCCCATATGAGCATAATTTCCTAAAATTGAATCGCCAACATAATTAAAATGGGGGACTTGAACATTATCATATAAAATAGCATTTTTTATTTCACATGAATTACCTAAAACACTATTTTTACCAATAATGGCATTTCCTCTTATAAAAGCTGATGGTCTAATTTCAGCATTTTCATCAATAATACATGGCCCATTTATAAAAACCGTATCAGCTAGTTTAGCACTTTTGGAAACCCAAACATTTTCTTTAAGTAAATAATACCCATCACCTAAATTTTTACCTATTTCGATTATAATATCTTTAATATTAGGTAAAACTTGATAAGGATACTCATAATTTATAATATAATCATGAGCAATACTATCACCTATTTGAAATAAATCTTTTGTTTTCATTTACAACTCTCACTTTCATATATCTTAAAGGTCTTTTCTAAAGTTTGAAAAGGTAATAATGCGCATTTCTTTCTACTTGGTTGTTTTGATATATCTTGATAAATATTAAGTTCGCCTAAAACCTCATCTTGATAATCTTCTTCATTTATCATTTTAAAATATTCCCGCATAATAACTCTTGCCTCTTCTAAACTTTTCCCAATAATTTTTCTTAACATGATACTAGTTGCACTAGTTGTAACCGCACAAGCTTCGCCATCAAAATATGCATCAACTATCACATCATTTTCTACTTTAACATATAAATCAATATTGTCAATACAAGATTCATTATTAGTATTAGCCTTAATAAAATCTTTCGTTTCTATTTTTCTTTTATGATAAGGATTATTACAATTATCTATCATTAATTCTCTTTTAAAATTATTATCCATATTATCTCCAACTTTTATTTTTAACTTTATTTAAATTTATTTATAAAATAATTTCATATATTTTATCACTATTTTGTAAAACTTCAATTAATTTATCAACTTCTTCTTTAGTATTATAAAAATATAAACTAATTCGACAAGTATTTTTAACCCCTAAATCATCTTTTATCATTTTAGTACAATGATTTCCAGCTCGAACACAAATTTTATAATGATTTAGGTATCTTGATGTATCTTCTGAAAAAATATTATTAATATTAAAGGTAACAATTCCCGCTTCGCTTTTTTCATTATAAACTGTAATATTAGAAACTTCTTTAAGTCTTTCTAATAAATATTTTTTTAATTCTTGTTCGTATTTATGTATTTTTTCAAGACCAATATTTTTTAAATATAAAATTGCAGCTTTAAGTCCTAAAACCCCAGCAATATTCATAGTACCAGCTTCAAGTCGAAGAGGAAGTTCTTTATATTCTAAATCTTTTGTACTTTCGAAACGAGCATTCATTCCTCCTCCATATTCTAAAGGTTTCATAACTTCTAAGTATCTTCTTTTGCCATATAAAACCCCAATTCCGGTTGGAGCTAACATTTTATGTCCAGAAAAAGCTAAAAAGTCAATATCATCAGCTAATACATCGGTTTTCATATGAGGAACACTTTGAGCTCCATCTACAACTAATAACATTCCATATTGATGAGCAAATTTGGAAATTTCATGAATTGGTCTTATATCACCTATTACATTAGTAACATATGCTAAAGATATCACTTTGGTTTTTTTAGTTACTACTTTTTGAATATTTTCTAAAGTTACTTTATAATTACTATCTAAAGGAATAAATTTAACAACTATTCCTATTTCTTTTTCAAGTTCAAACCATGGTAAGACATTACTAGCATGTTCAGCTTTAGTAATTAAAACTTCATCACCTTTTTGTAAATAATATTTCATAAAAGAAAAGACAATCATATTCATACTATCAGTTGTTCCTTTAGTAAAAATTATCTCTGATTCATCTTTAGCATTTATAAAATCTTTAACTACTCTTCTAGTATCTTCATAAAAAGTATCAACCTTATTACTAATATCATAATCTCCTCGATGAGCATTAGCTGTATATTTAGTATAATAATCAACAACAGCATTAATTACTTGATTAGGTTTAAAAGTAGTTGCTCCATTATCAAAATAAATTAAATCAGGATTATTTAAAAACATTTTAAAATCATCTCGATTCATCAAATCACCTCCTTTTTTAAATTAAAGTTAAAAACTCATTAAAATTTTCTTCTAATTCATTTAATTGCATATTTTTTAATAAAAATGCTTTAATTAATATTTTTTTGGCACTAGTATCAGATAATCCCCTAGAATTTAAATACCAAAGTGCTTCTTTATTAAAAGTTCCAATATAAGCTGAATGAATAGCTGAAACATCTTTTAAAGAAACCATTAAATTAGGAATAATTTTACTATCTCCATCTAAAATATTAATAATTTGAGTATTTTCATTTAAATAAACATTACAACAATTTTTCTTAATTATTCCATCAACTCTAAAATAAAGTTTTTTATTTGCTAAATTAATTCCTTGAATATAAAAATTACAAGAAGCATTACTTTCTTCTTTTATTTCAATATTATTAATTGAATCTTTGTTAGTTATAATACTATTAACATAATAAAGGGTACTTGAAGGTTTTAAATTAGAATAAATATCAATACTAGAATCAAGGGCTAAACTATTAACAGTTAAAAAAGCATTAGCCTCTAAATTAATATAAATTTTGGATTTTAGATTTTTAAATAATAAATAAATTGTTGATTTAGTATTTTCTTTAACATCAATTACTAAATTTTCTAAATCTTCTTCATTAGTAAGAAAATAAACTTCATCTTTTTTTATTATTAAATGATAATTTCTAGTATCCATAAGTATTTTATTCAAAATCAGTCTCTCCTTTTATATCAAATGACTGATTATAACCATACTTTTCAATTAATTTAGCAAGTTTAAAGGTTCCACTTAAAGCAATTTTTCCATCTTGCATTTTATGAACAAAATCTGGTTTTATATAATCAAGAATTCTTGTATAATGGGTAATAATTAAAACACTTGTTTCTTTATTTTCTTTTAAATATTTATTTAAAGCCTCTGTTACTATCTTTAGACTATCAACATCAAGTCCTGAATCTAATTCATCTAAAATTATAAATTTGGGTTTTAACATTAAAGCCCATAGAATTTCATTTTTTTTCTTTTCGCCACCTGAAAAACCTAAATTAAAACTTCGATGAAGCATTTTTTTATCCATTTCTAAATCAGAAGCTTTATCTTCAAGTTCTAAAATAAAGTCATATAAACTTAATTTTTCTAATCTATTTTGGTCAACACTGGCTTTAATTAATTCACTTTCATTGACTCCTTCAATACTAATTGGATTTTGATAAACTAAAAAGATACCTAATTTACTTCGCATATTAATTGGTAAATTTAAAATTGAATTATTATCAACTAAAATATCACCATTTAAAATATTATAATCAGGATAACCCATAATAACTTTTGATAAAGTTGATTTACCAACTCCATTTGGTCCCATAATTGCATGGATTTCCCCTTTATTAATCTTTAAATTAAAATTTTTTAAAATTTCTTTATCGTTTACTTCAACAGATAAATCTTTAAGTTCTATTTGCATACTTCACCTCTAAAAAGGTAACTTTAAATTACCATTCATAGCACTTTTAACTAGTTTTTTATAATTTTCAAATTGTTCTAAAAGTTTATTTACTTCCATAACACTAACTCCAGACCCTTTAGCTATTCTCGTTTTTCTACTTGCTTTAATAATTGAAGGATTTTTTCGTTCTAAAATAGTCATAGAAAGAATAATGGCTTCTATTCTCGCCAGTTGTTTAGGGTCAATTTGAATTTTATTAAGTCCCATTTTACTTGCTCCCGGAATTAATTTTATTAAATTTTCAAGGGGGCCCATTTTGCGAAGTTGTTTCATTTGATTTAAAAAATCATCTAAATCGTATTTACCTTTTTGAAGTTTTTTTAAAGAATTACTGGCTTCTTTTTCATCAATTACTTCACTAGCTTTTTCAACTAAAGAAACAATATCTCCCATTCCAAGAATTCTTCCAGCCATTCTTTTAGGGTCAAATAATTCTAATCCATCCATTTTTTCACTGGTTCCCATAAATTTAATTGGAACATTAGTTAAATGTCTAACTGAAAGCGCAACTCCACCTCTTGTATCACCATCAAGTTTAGTTAAAACAACTCCTGTTAATTTTATGGCTTCATTAAAGCCCGTTATAACATTAATGGCATCTTGACCCATCATAGCATCAATTACTAACATAATTTCATCTGGGTTAACTGCTTCTTTAATATTAACAAGTTCATCCATTAAATCAGAATCTATATGAAGACGTCCAGCCGTATCAATTAAAACATAATCATAATTATTGTCTTTAGCATATTTAATCGCTTCTTTTGAAGTTTCAACCGGGTTAGAAAGACCTTTTTCATAAACAAACATGCCAAGTTCAAGACCAATTTGTTTTAATTGGTCAATCGCTGCTGGTCTATAAATATCACAGGCAACTAATAATGGTTTTTTATGATATTTTTTACGAAGTAAATTAGCAAGTTTACCAATAGTTGTCGTTTTTCCACTTCCTTGTAATCCAACTAACATTAAAATTGCAGGATTTCCTTTTAAATTTAAATCTTCACTTTCACCACCTAAAAGTTCTGTTAATTCATCATTAACAATTTTAACAAATACTTCACCTGGTTTTAAACTATTTAAAACTTCAACTCCTAAAGCCTTTTCTTTAACTTTAGAGGTAAATTCTTTAACAACTTTATAATTAACATCAGCTTCTAGTAAAGCAACTCTTACTTCTTTAACCATTTCACTTATGTTTTCTTCTGTAATTTTGCCATAACCTTTAGCTTTATGAAGAACTTTTTGTAATCTATCTCCTAAACTTTCAAACATAACAACCTCCTTGTAAAACATTATTATTATAACATTAATTAAGAAAATTGCATATAAAATTAATAATTTTGCCTTAAAATAAAACCATTACCTATTTTAAAATAAATAATGGTTTTATTAACTAATTTTTCTCATGAAGAATTTCATTTAAAGAATCACCAATTAATTTTCCAAATTCTCTAATTGTATAATCAATTTCTTTAGTTGTTACTATTAAATTATAACCAATAGGATTTAAGACTTCAAAAATTAATTCTTTAACTTCCTCTTCACTTAAAGACCCAACTAATCCTAAAACTTCTCTTTTTTCAAGAGCACTCAATTCTTTTTCTTCTTTTAAATAATTAATATTATATTTTGATACTAATTTATCTTTTTGATAATTATTTTTATGATAACTTATTTTTTTTAATAAATAGTTTAAAGTATCATTTACAATAACTGCACTGGAAACAACCGTTGGAACTCCAATTGCAATAACAGGAATTCCAATTGTATTTTTAGATATTTCCCCTCGAGCATTACCAATTCCTGAGCCAGGTTCAATTCCCGTATTAGTTATTTGAATAGTTTTTTGAACTCTATCTAAACTTAAAGCCGCCAAAGAATCAATTGTAATTACAAAATCTGGTTTAATTGTTTTAATAACACTAAAGATTAAATCTTTAGATTCAATTCCCGTATTACCAATTACATTAGGTTCAAAAATTGCTACATTTCGATATTTAAAATCAACATCCCCTATTTCATATAAATGTCTAGTTACAATTATATTTTGTAAAACTTCACTTCCAAGGGCGTCTGGAGTTGATTTTTTATTACCAAGACCTATTATTAGACATTTAGCATCATTCTCAATTTTACTTAAAGTAAAAATTCGTTTTAACTCTTTATTTAAAACTTTTAAAACTTTAGAGAAATTACTACTATCAGTTATATCTTCAAAACTAATTGTAATATAATCGCCTTCTTTTTTATTTAAAAGATTTTTTTTATCTAATCTTATATAATCAACTTTAACATTAGAATCTTGATAACTTTCTTTAATATAGTCTGAAGAATCATGTTCAATAATTAAATCCGACCGAACATTATACTTAGCTAAATCAACTTTATGCATAAAATCACCATAAATAGTATGGATTATTTTGCTAAAAATACTAATAATTATTGACTTTTAAGGTAAAAATTTGCTATTATATATGTGTTTTAAGAAAGAGGTGACAAGATGCCAAATATTAAAAGTGCTAAAAAACGTGTATTAACTAATGCTAGAAAATGTGAAGAAAATATTTTAGTAGATTCAAGAATGAAAAATTCTATTAAAAAATTAGAAAAAACTATTAAAGATGGTAACAAAGAAGAAAGTAAAGAACTTTTAAATACAACTTTAAGAAATATCGATAAAGCACAAGATATTAATATCGTTCATAAAAATAAAGCAGCAAGATTAAAGTCTCGATTAACAAAATCTGTAAACAAAATGAATTAGTAACATTTAAAATGTTACTTTTTTTGTATTTTTTTGAAATTTTTATGATAGAATATAAGAGGGTGAAGACTTGTGAAAAAAGTTATATATATTTTAATAATTTTAACTTTATTTTCTTTAACACTTTGCTATAAAGAGGAAATTTTAACATGTTATAATCATTATTTTAATAAAAATGAACAAGTCCCAACTCAACTTCAAAATAATGCTTATTCAAGAAATTATAGTTTCAAATACGTTTCTAATACTAAAAATTTTAATCCTACTAATAAACAAGATATATTAAACATTTATTATACGGTTATTAACAGTGGAATGGATAATTTTACTTTTTATTGTAGTAAGGAATATGAAAATTGTATTAATGATGTAACTGATATTGCTAATAATCAAGTAACTATTTCTAATATTAATAATTTTGTTCATCCATATAATGGTTTTAAAGATTTACAAACTGAAATTGATTCTTTAGGAAAAGTTACTTTAAATATAAATCGTAATTATACTAAAGAAATGCAAATAATTTTAGATTATAAAGTTGATGAAATAATAAAAGAAAATATTAAAGACGATATGACTTTAAAAGAAAAAATTAGAACCATTCATAATTATATTATTAATCATACTAAATACGATAAAGAAAGAAGTGATAATAATATTATTAAATATAAATCAGATACTGCTTATGGAGCTTTAATTGAAGGTTATGCTTTATGTGGTGGTTATACCGATAGTATGATGTTATTTTTAGAAAAGTTTGGGGTTAAAAATTATAAAATTTCAAGTGACAATCATGTATGGAATTATGTTTATTTAGATAATAAATGGTATAATCTTGATTTGACTTGGGATGACCCAATTCGTCAAGATGGAACTGAGTCTTTAGAATATACTTTCTTTTTGATAACTTCAAAGGAAATGCTTAAATTAGATACTTCTGAACATACATATGATAAAAGTGTTTATAGTGAATAAACATTTTTTTATTTTAAAGGGTCATATCCTCCTTTTGAAAAAGGATTACAACGAATAAGTCTTTTTAAGGAAATTATTAGCCCTTTAACTGCTCCATAACGTTCGATAGCTTCAATTGCATATTCGGAACAAGTTGGTATAAATTTACAATTATAATGAAAATTACCAGGAATTTTTTGATAAGTGCGAATTAATTTTATCAACATTTTTTTCATAAACATCTAACTTATTATAACTTAATTAAACTAAATTTCCAAGTTGCTTTTTTAAAATATCTTTAGTATAATTTATTAGTACTTGCCCCATAGCCAAGTGGTAAGGCAGTAGACTCTGACTCTATGAGCGTTAGTTCGAACCTAACTGGGGCAACCATAATTAGTTAAAAAAGTTATCCACCAAAATTGTGGATAACTTTTTATATTATATCAACATCTTCTTTATAACGAGAATCATATAAATCAACTTCGTCTATAACTTCTCTTACCTCATCAATTTTTGGTAAATCAGTTAAAGATTCTAAATTAAAATAATCTAAAAATTCACTTGTTGTTTTATAAAGAATTGGTCTTCCAGGTAAATCACTTTTACCAGCTTCTTTTAATAAACCTTTGGCAACTAACTTACGTATCATTGGGGCTGATGATACTCCTCTTATTTCATCAACTTCAACTCTAGTAATTGGTTCATTATAAGCAATAATTGCTAAAGTTTCTAAAGCTGGTAGGGATAAGGTATTATTTAAAGGATTTTCTAAAAGTTTCTCATAATAAACTTTATGTTCTTTTTTCGTCGTTAATTTAAAAGCATCACCTAAAATACTAATTCTTAAACCTCGATCAGCTTGTTCATAATCTTTTTTTAATTCTAAAATTAAATTTTTAACTTCGCTTTCTGATATTTCTAAAATGGTTGTTAATTCATTTAAAGTTGCTCCATCATCTCCAACAACAAATAATATTCCTTCTAAAACTCCTTTTAAATTCATTCTATTACCTCACAGACAATATTTTCAAAATTATTTTCTTGAATAATTTTTATCTCTTTTTTAAAAGACATTTCTAAAATAGCTAAAAAAGTTGCAATTACATATTTCTTTTCATTATTTAAAAATAAATCAACAAAATTAATTTTTTTCTGATTTTGAAATTTGGCTTTAATTCTTTTCATTTCACCTTCAATGGAAATTTCTTTCTTGGTAATCTTAGTTTTAATTGGTTTTTCGTCTTCACATCTTTCTAAAAACTTTTTATAAGCTGTTAATAAATCATCAACATTTAATTCACTAGTTATTTTTTCATCTTTTTTATATTCTAAAATATTACTAGGACTTTTGGTTTTGTAATTATTTCTTTCGGTTTCTAATTCTTGAAAAACAGGAACAATATTTTTATATTTTTCATATTCTATTAAGCGATTAACTAAATTTTCTTTTAAGTCTTCTACTTCAGAATCCTCATTTGAACTTGGAAGTAACATTCTTGATTTTATCTCGATTAATTCAGAAGCCATAACTAAATAACTACTGGCAATATTTAAATTCATCTCATCTAAGTGTTTTATATAATTTAAATATTCATCAATAATAATTTCTAGTTTAATATCTAAAATATTCATTTTCTTTTGTTTAATTAAATGTAAAAGTAAATCCATTGGGCCTTGAAAATTATCTAAACTAATATCATACATATAGCCTCCCATTAATAGCATTTTATCAATTTTTTAATAAAAAGTCTATAAAGTTATGATAATAAAATATGAATTTATCAACTAGAGTTTCTTATATGAATTTTGAAAGGTGTTTTCTTATTCTATAAAAAAATTTAGAACTTTTTATTCTAAATCTTAATTATCTAGTTTTTCCTCTTACTTCACTAGTTATTTCATAATTATCTAACTTTTTTAGTTGGTTATTATCTATATATATAACTTTCCCTCCTACTGGCTTAATCTTTCTGCCCCCAAAAACTATCCAAATGGCATTTATTGGACTTTTTGGCATCAATGCATCGCCATCTGTAAAAATTATCTTATTTTCAACTCTTTTTGTAAATGCATTAACCAGAACCTCAAAGTTTGTTCCTCCACCACCAGGAAATACTAATTTATCAATATCGGATACATCATTTATTTCTGTAAAACCATAAAATTTGGTATCAAAACACCCAACCTTAACTTTCGAAATTGGTAATATATTTTTACATTCTCTTAAAAAATTGCGAAGCAAGGTTTCGTCTATAGAACCACTTGTATCTAAAAGAATTTCTGTATCAGGTCTTGGCATACTTTCTAAATGGGCTCTTACGATACCATCTTCTATTTCAGCATTTTGATATGACCAATCAACATCATATTTAATTGCCTCTTTCAACAATCTTCGCCAATCAATAAGTTGATTAGCCGTTCCAATATCAGTTATATTTCTAAGAGCACTACTAATATCACTACCATAGCCATGGGATTGACTAACTAATTCTTTTCTTAATTCTTCTAATTGTTTTTTTCTTTCTATCTTATTTTGTTTAAAGACTTCTTTTTCACCTAACCCGGTAAATTTTTTGGTTTCTTCACTTTCAAGTTTTTTATTCCACATAGAATGGGTATCATGTCCAACATCACAATTTTCGTTTTGATTTTTAGAAACTTGATTATTATCATATTTATTAGCTTTTTCATTTTCTAAAAGTTTTTCGTACATTTCTTCGGCATCATAATTAATTGCTTCTTTAATATCAATTCCCCCTTCAACTATAGGAAGTCCATCTTGTTTTAAAAAAGCATTTATAACTGAATCGGTTGCTATATTCCATATTCTTTTATCCTTATCTTCACATCTTAAAATATGATTAAAGGCTATATGACATATTTCATGCGCAAATATAAATATCTTTTGGTCAAAGTCTACAGCCTCAAGAAAATTTGGATTATAATAAATAGTTTCCCCATCTGTTGCGGCTGTTTTTATTGTTGGTTCTGAAACAAAATTAGAATTTGCTACTATACTTCCAAAGAAAGGATACTTAACTAATAATCTTCTTTTTATAGTTTCAATATTCATAAACTCCTCTTAAATTTGTGCTAATAATGAATACACTTCTTCATTTATTTTATTCTTACTAAAATCAGAACAAGTTACAATAATCAAACAATTTTTAGGTAATTCAAATGTACTAATCTTTTTATATTTAAGTATTTCAATAAATTTCGTTTGGTCTTCCTCTGCAATTTCATTTAGTTTATCAATTACCAAAACAACATAATTGGTTTTACTTTTTTCTAATATTTCTTTATACCAATTTGGAGGACAAAATTCGGTATTTTCATAATGACCATTTAACTCTTTTCTTTCAAGATTAGCTTTTAGAACCACTGAATTATTAAAAAAGAAAGAAGGCATATCAGGAATTAATAAGGGAGATATTTCAGCTTTAAGATAACTTTTTAATAAATTTAATCTTTCTTTATTCATTTTCTAAATTCTCCTTCTGATAAACTATCAGCTATTTTTAACTCGGCTATTTTTTCTAATCTTCTCTCATCACCATGAGCCCAGATTGATTCAAAGGCTGCTCTTGGTTCTGCTCCAAGTTGCTTCATAAAATTCCTTACTACTTCAAAATTTAAATAATCAACCGATGATAACCCTACAGCAGTTGCAAATTTTTGAGATACATTCATTTCTAAATCTCTAGCTGAATAATTATGCTTTATTACATCTTCTACACTTATTACCTGTTGTTTGGTAAAGGCTATAAAATCTTTAGTTAAGGCTTCTCCAATCAATGCTCTTAACATTTCTGGTTGTTTTGTTTTATAGAGTACCTTACTAGCCATCTCCCATTTTCTTGGGTCAGCATTAGGTTTATCTCCCGTATATTTAGTTCTTAAAACATCATGTCCAATATAAGATTTATATGATATATAGGCAATAATTGCCGGATGAATTTTGAATTCTAGTTCTTCTTCTTTATAAGCCAATCTTTCCGCTTTTTCTTTTTTAGTAGTTGCCCATTTTAACCAACTATCAACTGTTGTATTAATATAAACATGGGCGAAACGATTAAATAATGGTTCAGGCATTTGATAGGCTACTATTGAATCATTTAAATCATTACCTGCTGCTACTATTCTAGCATTGGGTGGTAATTTCCATTTACCATTTACCTCTCCATCTAATACTATATTAAAGGCCATACCTTGAATTGAAGGAAGAGCATTTGTAAGCTCATCAAAAAAGATAATATGAATTTTATTTGGTTCTGCTTCACACCGCGCTTTTACCTTTAAATACCACGTTGGTGGCATATCCTTCATATCTCCTGTTGCAGCATTATACACACTTTTTCCATTAAAACTATCCGGAGTTTCATTTCTCATATATATTATTCCACAATCGGGGTCTAATTGTTTTACTCTAGCTGATTTTCCTTCGCTTGGTCTTCCATGTAAAAAAACGGCAATATTACTTTCAATGGCTCCTTTTATTATATCTTCTTCACTTACGAAAGAAAAATTGAAATCATAAGGATTTTGTTTTCTTAATGATTCTTTATTATCTACTAAAGTATTTGGTTGATAAACTCTAGAAGGGACTATTTCTTTTGAAAAGTAATTATTTAAAAATTGTTTTATATCTGTTCTTTCAAAATCACCATCGTAATAACCTTTATTTTTAAACTGGATTCCAGAAAATAATATTTTTTTAGAAAGAACGATGTTTGAGTTTTCTGATACTAACCAAGTTATTGGTTCAACTAGAACCCAATAAGGATTTCCTAAATGAACTATTTGCCCATCAGACAAAACTTGGAGACACTTATTGGCATTTCCGCCAATTAAACGAATATACTTATTTCCACGATATTCATACTCAATATGCGTTCTTGGTTTAAAATTATCAACAGCTAATATACTAAATTCATCATCAGTTGTATATTGTTTACCTGTTTTTTTTAATGTTCCATTCTTATATGCCATTTCTAAATTACGAGAATAATTTTCATCAACAATTGTCTGGGGATATTCACCATACTCAATTTCTTTAATCCCCTTTGCATTTATAAATTCATTTGAACAAATTGCTTTGATTGAAGAGTAAGGTAAAGCTGGTCTTGCTCCAATATTTCGCATTTCAACAGATGGAGAAAACTTTTCCCCATCTCTATCAACAATATAAACTGCTCCATGAGAATCAGGTGTTTTTGTCCACCACCAACTACTTCTATCCTTCCTAGTCTTACCTTCCTTTGTATAAAAATCTGAAGAAATAAAACCACCTAATAAAATTGAAAAATCAGTTACTGCACATTTTGTCCCATATTTTTTAAAAATATCTAAACAATTTTTTCCAAATATTTGCTCATTAGTTAAAAATGTAAAATCATTCATAGATAAATCACCACACATATTATAATATATTTTTATTTTTATAGAATTTAAGACATTTCTTAATATAAAAAAGATATTATGTAAGATAACTTATTCTAAAACTTGAAAATGATTGCCACTATCTAAATACAAAATACCTTTTTTACCCTCAAGTTCTACTAAAACTTCATCATATTTATTAATATTATTAAGTCTTTTAGTTGTAATATAAACGTAATTTCCATCATTCATACAAAATAAAAATAAATCATCATCATATTCATTAGGTTCATAAGAAATTTCGGAAATTTTTGCTAAAATGTTTTTATCTATCTTATCTAATTTTTGTAAAAACTCTTTTAAAATATTATCAGGCGTATAATTAATAAGAACCGGAAGAGCAACTACTCTATTATCATTGGCAAGAGTTTTCATATTTGATAAATAAATTACATTATCAATTTCTCCTTTTAAAAGCATATTATATTCTAATACTTCAATCGAAACCTTACCAAAAATATTTTTAGTAACTTTAACAGATGAAATATATTCATTCATTTTTATTTTATTTTCAATTGATTTAACTGAAATTTTAAAAAGATAAGGATAATTTTCAAGACCAGCAAGTTCAATAATTTCTTGGTCTTTTAAATAATTATTTCCAACTACATAAATATTTTTAACTCTAGCTTTATTAACATATAAAACAATTAATAAAACTACTATAATTATTATTAATAATTTTACTAATATTTTTCTATTTTTCTTTTTATTCTTTTTAGTTTTCATTTAATCATCCCAATTAACTAATCTTTGTTCAACCCGTAAATTAATATTATATTTATCTTTTACTTTTTCTTTAATAACATCAATAATTTCTTTTATATCTGAAGCCTTAGCATTACCAGTATTAATAATAAAGTTAGCATGTTTTTCACTTATCTTAGCTCCCCCTATTTGATAGCCTTTTAAATTTAAATCTTCTATCAATTTACCAGCAAATAATCCATCAGGATTTCTAAAAACTGAACCGGCACTTGGATATTCTAAAGGTTGAGTCTTTTTTCTTTTTAATTTTCTATCTTTTATAACTTCTTGTAAAGCTTCTTTATCACCATGTTTTAGTTTTAAAATAACTTCTAAGCAGATATAGCCACGGTTATCTTGAATAAAACTTTCCCGATATTTAAAATCCATTTCTGAGTTAGTTAAGGTTATTACTTTTAAATCTGGAGTTAAAACTTTAACACTTTTAACAACACTTTTCATATCAGCATTATAGGCACCAGCATTCATAAAAACTGCTCCACCAATACTACCAGGAATTCCTGATGCAAATTCTAAGCCTCCAAGTCCAAGTTTAGAAACCTCATTTGCAAGTTTTACTAAACTATATCCTGCTCCAACTCTAACTAAATTATCATTTATTTCCATATCAGAAAAATTATCTAATTTAATGATAATACCCTCATATTCTTTATCACTAAATAATACATTACTACCATTACCTAAAATAAAATATTTAACATTTTCGCGATTGATAATTTCCATAAGTTCAACTAATTTATCTAAATTTTTAGGATGAACTATAATTTTAGCTACCCCTCCAACTTTATAAGTTGTATATTTAGATAATTTAGCATTAACTTCAACATCACCAATCTTTTTAGTCATTATTTCATTTATTATCTTTTCCATATAAATTACCTACCAATTCTAAAATTAACTGATAAATCAGATTAGTACTATTTTGATTACCTAATTTTAAAGAATTAATATGCATTTCTTGTTGTAATTGTTTTGAATTTAAGACTAAATCTATCTTTTCTAATAAATTATTAGCATTAAAGTCTTTTTCTTCTAGTAATAAACTTGCCTTATTATTAACTAGTTCCATTGCATTATAAAACTGATGATTATTCGCAACATATGGACTTGGAACTAATATACTAGGTAACCCAATCGCAGTTATCTCAGATATTGTCGAGGCTCCTGCACGAGTTACTATTAAATCACATATTTTTAAAACATTCAACATATTATTTAAAAAAGGAACTACTTTTACGTTTTTAACTTTAATTTTTTTAAAGTCATCATAATAATTCTTACCTGTTACAATTAAAACTTCATATTCTTTTCCTTGAAATTTTTCTATAATCTTTTCTAATTCTTTATTTATAGTCATTGACCCAAGAGAACCCATAACAATTAAAACTAGTTTTTTATCTTTAGTAAATCCCAGTTCGCTTTTTTTAAGAGGCGTTGCTAAAACAACTTCGCTACTTCTAGGATTTCCGGTTACTACTACTTTATTACTATTAAAATATTTAACACTTCCAGGCAAACTTACCGCGATTTTATCAGCATATTTAGCTAATAGTTTATTTGATTTACCAGGAATAGAGTTTTGTTCATGAATAAGAGTTTTATATCCTAATTTTTTAGCCGTATAAATAACTGGGAAGGTAACATATCCACCTACTCCAATAACAATATCGGGATTAAATTTCTTTATTTCTTTTTTCAAAAGGCTAACTGATTTTAATAAACATTTAATACTTTTTAAACTTTTAGAGACATTTTTACTTAATCCACTCATTTCAATTCCTAAATATGGTATATTTTCTTTAGGAATTATTTCGTGTTCCATTCGGTCGGTTGTTCCGATATATAAAAATTCCGCGTTTTTATCATTTTCTTGTATTTTTCTTATAATACTTAAAGCTGGATAAATATGTCCACCTGTTCCCCCAGCACTTATAATTACTCTCACGTTATCACCCTAAACTCATTATATCATATTATATGCCAAGACAAGAATAAATTTAAATTCTTATTTTTTACTTAACGTCAAAAGAATTTTTTTAACTATTATTAGACAAAAAAGAAGATAAATTTTACATTTGAAATTTATCTTCTTGACATTTTAATTTTTGATTATTTTTTATTATTAACTGGTTTTTTAGTATATACTAATGGTCTTTTTACTTCGGTTTTTATTATTTGATTAATTTCTTGAGCACTAGTTTGGTTTACTTTACCAATTTCTCTTCTTACATATCTTAAAGCATTAAGTTTTTCTTCATCACTTACGTAATCTTTTAAAACTTTTCTTTTGCAATTAGGATATAATGCCCCAGTTAAAATAACACTAGGAATTTCTCCAAGTTCTTTAGATTTAAGAATAACAACTACTAATGCTTTTATTAAAGCTGGATTAGTTTGTAGGACAATTTTTTCCATTATTTCAATTAAATATGAAGAATTAAGGTTAGGAGATTCCTTAGCAATTTCTAAAATTGCTGCAAGTTGAACTTTATTTTTACATCTTAATATAAAATCAAGATAATTAGTAATATATTCTGAATTTAAAATATTTTCATCTCTAAATAAATCAAGCATGCAAGCTAATTGTTCTTCATTTTGAACTTTTGAAAATTTTATTAATATAGATTTAAATTTTTGATTATCCATATCCATAATATTATAATTAATTAAAAAGTATATTAAATTCTTACACATTAAACGATTATTAGAGTATAAAATAGCATTAATAATCATATTGTCTTTGCCATTTTTTAAATATCTTGCATTTTCAATAATAGTTCTAACTTGATATTTATGTTCAGCTAAGTCAATTCCAGTTATTACTTTTTTAAATAAAGGTGAAGCTAAATCAAAATCTTTATATTTTATATTATTGCTAACAAATGTAGTTATTTCTTGTAATTTAAAATCTAAATTAAGACAATCTTTTGTATAAATATAGGAATTTAATAAGTAATCAATTTTTAAAGTTTCAAAAAGTTTTGGAAATTTAACTGATTTTACAATATATTTAAGACGAGTCTTAGAAGTTACACTTAAAATATAATCAAGTATTTTTTCAAGACCTAATGTATTAGAATAATTTGTATATAAAACTTTAGAAAAAGTTGTATGGCTATCTAATAAATCATCTAAAATTGTATCTTCTTGAGCTTTATTAATACATCTTTTTACTTTTTCAAATACTTTTAAACAATTACTTTGATGTAATAACTCTTGATTTCTTGCTAATTTTACAAGAATTTTTAATTGAGTTTCGGTTTTAACTAAAGTAAATTGTTCTAATATTTTTAAGAAATCAGGATGTTCTAAAATATTTGGTATTCTTAAGAAAAGTAATATGTATTTATTAACTATTTGAGTGCTTCTTAAAATTGTATCTTTAATTTGTGAACAATATTTTGAATTTTTTATAATTCTACTTACATAGGCTAAGGTTTCGGCTTGATTATCAGCTTTGGAATTTAATATACCATTAGTTAAAACCATATCCCCAAGATTATATAAGCTTAGATTTTTATTTGTTTTAGTTGCTTCTTCTAAAAAACTTAGATAATTTTTAGTTTGAAATTCATCTTTAGTTTTTAAGATATTGTTTAATGCTAATCTAATATCAATAATACTATTTATCTTGTAATAACTTACTATATGTAAAAATTGGAAAATATATTTAAATTTATATTTATTTTTAATATTTTTGATTGCTCGGAAAAATTCCAAAAATACAGGTTCTGAAATTTCCTCTTTATAACTAATAAGTTCATTTAAATATTTATAATAAGAAGGCTGACAAGTTTTAACAAAATCTAATACTTCTTTTAAATAAATAGAATTTAACATAGTTTTATTTTCTAAAATAAATAATATTTCATCAAATCTTACTTCAGTATTATAGCCATGAGGTGTAAATTTTACTAATAATCTTGGTACATTTTTATTTTCATTTAAAACATAACGTTCAAGTAATTGCATACAATCTGGAGATTGTCTTAAATTTTTAATTTTAAGTGCTTCAATATAAACTCCTAAATTTTTATTTTTAGGATTTCTCATAATATACTCAACAAAAGTTTCAGCTCTTTTTGATGATAATATTTCGTAGTCAGAAAGAATTTGAGTTAAATTTTCAAGTTGATTTTTATTAGTTACAGCATTAACTAAACCTATAACTCTGACTATATTAAGTTTTAAAACTAATGATTTCCATGATAATATTATTTTTTCAATAGCTTTTAATTTAGTTTTATCATTAATTCTAAAGAAAGCATTAACAAATTCAACTATATCTAGATTGTTAATAATATCCGTTTCAGTTAATATATTTTTTAAGATTTTAAAATTATCTGATTTTAAATTATTAATTAATATTTTACTAATCTCGATAATTCTATCATAATTTTTTATCACCTCAGGATGTCTTTTAAATAAAATTTCAAGAAATTTAATATATTTATTGAAATCTTTATCTGTCATATAAAATAACGTTTCAATAAAATTACTTGGTAAATCGATAAAAAAATAATTTAAAGTTGCAGGCATTTCTAGATTATGTTTTAAAAATAAACGTTTTATAGCTAAAATTGTAACTTCATTACTTTCTGGAGAGTATATGTTTTCTCCAAGCATGTTATTATTTATCACCTTTTTTTTACTATTCAACCTAATATTCATAATTATATCCCCCTTTTTAAGTTGCGGGATAATTATAACACACTTTAATCTTTTTGTCAATTATAACTTTTACTGGTATAGTATAAAAAAATTCTAGCTGAATATACAAAAGAGAACTTCATGTTAAAATACTATATAATCCAAAAAATAGTAATGGAAGTTCTCTTATGAATATAGTACCATATTTTTTTAAAAATAACTTCTAATATTCCATTGTATTTTTTCGTCTTTTTAACTAAATTTTTATTTATTAGTTGAGCCAAATCCACCTGCTCCTCTTACCGTTTCATTCAACTCTTTTTGTTCCTTAAAATCTACTTTTAAATAAGGGGTAAAAACTATCTGCGCAATTCTTTCTTTAGGAAGAATCGTTTGAGGTTCTTTAGAATGATTGAAAAGAGCCACTTTAATCTCCCCTCGATAATCAGCATCAATAACTCCAACCTTATTAGCAGGAGCAAGACCTTTTTTGGTTGCCAAAGAACTTCTAGCATAAATAAGTCCAACATATCCTTCTGGAATTGCCATAGCAAGTCCCGTTGGAACCATATACATTTCTCCTGGATTAATAGTTAATTCATCTTTTAATAAAGCATAAAGGTCAGCCCCAGCTGAAAATTCTGTTCCATAGCTTGGAATAACTGCCTCTTCATCTAATTTTTTAATTTCTAAAATTTTTGTTTTCATTATTTTTATCTCCTCGTATTTTTTTCGTGTAAAATCACTTTTTTACTTTTCCTAGTTTTATTCATATCAATTATTCTTTGATTGCTAGAACCTCTAAAATATAAAAGAGGGTCTTTTAAATCTTCAATAAATTTACCATCAACTAAAACATCAATTAATTCTAAAACTTCTTTTATTTCTTTGTTCTTCATTTCTTTTAATTCTTCATATAAATAACCTGAATAAGCCCAAATATCTTTTTTATCTTGATAAACTTCCCGAACTTTTTTTAAAAGCGGAAGCAAGCCTTCTTGATTAATAAGTTCAAATGGTTCACCACCAAGAATTGATAGGCCTCTTATATAATCTGGTTTTAAAGTAGCAATTATTTCTTTAATTGTTGCTTCAGTAAAATCTGTGCCATAATTAAAATCCCAGGCTTCGGCATTAAAACAACCTTTACAATGATGAGTACAACCAGATACAAAAAGACTAACTCTAACTCCTACTCCATTGCTAACATCATATTTTTTAATTTTAGCATATTTCATAATTCATCTATAAATGTAAAACTCGGGCTTTAATTTCTTTAGTCTTTCCAACATTCCAAAAATTTTCCCCTAAGTAACCGCAGGTTCTTCTAGTAACATTCATCTTATCTTTATCTTTATTATGACAATTTGGACACTCCCATTCTAAATTATCATTAATAATTATTTCTCCATCAAAGGAACAAACATGACAATAATCACTTTTCGTATTAAATTCTGCATATTGAATATTATTATAAATAAATTTTACTAAATCTTCTAAAGCTTCCAAATTATTTTGCATATTAGGAATTTCTACATAAGAAATAGCTCCACCTGATGATATTTTTTGAAAATCACTTTCAAATTTAAGTTTAGAAAAAGCGTCAATTTCTTCTCTTACATCAACATGATATGAATTAGTATAATAACCTTTATCAGTTACATCTTTAATAACTCCAAATTTTTCTTTATCAATTCTTGCAAATCGATAACACAACGATTCTGCTGGAGTTCCATATAATCCAAATCCAATTCCAGTTTCTTTTTTCCATTCTTCACATTTATTTCTCATAATTTTCATTACTTTCATTGCAAATTCTTTACCAACTGGCTCTGTATGAGAAACCCCTGTCATTAGTTTAGTCATTTCATAAATTCCAATATAACCTAACGAAATAGTTGAATAACCATTTTTCAATAATTTATCGATTGGTTCATTTTTTTTAAGTCTTGCAATTGCTCCATATTGAAAGTGTACTGGAGAAACATTTGATAATGTTCCAAGTAAAGCATGGTGTCTACACATTAAAGCTTCATAACATAAATCAAGTCTCTCGTCTAAAAGTTTAAAAAATTTATCTTCGTCTTGAGAAGCAATAATTGCAATTTGTGGTAAATTAATACTTACAACCCCTTGATTAAATCTACCTTCAAATTTATATTTTCCAAATTCATCTTTATAAGGAGACAAAAAACTTCGACAACCCATTGGACTAAAAACATTACCTTCATAATTTTCACGCATTTTTTTAGCACTTATATAATCAGGATATAATCTTTTACTTGAACATTTAACAGCCAAATGCGTTAAATAATCATATTTTCCACCTTGAAGAGAGTTATTTTCATCTAAAACATATATTAATTTAGGAAATGCCGGGGTTATATATACTCCTTTTTCATTTTTAATACCTTGATATCTTTGATTAAGTAATTCTTCAATAATTTTAGCTGTATATTCTATATAAGGGTCAGTTTCATCTAAATACATAAAAATTGTAACAAAAGGGGCTTGACCATTAGTAGTCATTAAAGTATTAATTTGATAACTTATAGTTTGAATTCCTGCTGAAAGTTCTTCTTGTAGGCGGTCTTTAACTAATTCTTCAATTTCACCTTTAGTAAATTTTCCTTTGAATTTAGCTGTTAATTTGGCTCGAAATTTATCTTCACTTTTCTTTAAATATTTTCCTAAATGCTTAATATTAACAGATTGTCCACCATATTGACTTGAAGCAACAGCAGCAATTATTTGAGTTAAAACTGTACAGGCAACTTGAAAACTTTTAGGGCTTTCAATTAATTTTCCATTCATGACCGTTCCATTATCAAGCATATCTTCTATATTAATTAAACAACAATTAAAAATTGGCTGTAAAAAATAATCGGCATCATGAAAATGTAAAATACCATCCTCATGCGCTTGGCTAATCTTTTCAGGTAAAAGGATTCTTTTAGTTAAATCTTTAGAAACTTCGCCGGCAATTAAATCTCTTTGCGTGGCTGCAACAAAAGCATTTTTATTAGAATTTTCTTCCATTACTTCTTTATTACTATTTTTTATTAAAGTTAAAATTGATTCATCAGTGGTATTGGCTTTTCGAATTAGTTCTCTTTCATAACGATATAACATATAAGCTTTAGCAAGTTCATATTTATTTAATTCTACCAATTTTTTTTCAATTATATCTTGAATATCTTCAACTAATAAGCGTTTTTTATTTTTATTAGAATTTTCAATATATTTAATAATTTTATTAATTTCCGTATCCGTTACTATATCATCATCTGAAACATCATTATTAGCCTTTTTAATAGCAATTCTTATTTTTTCTGGGTCATAATCAACAGTTTTTCCATTTCTTTTTACTATTTTCATTTTTAACTACCTTTCCTATACAAAATTATAACAAATTAAAAATCCCTTTTATGTTGCAATTGCAACTTTTTTATAATATAATCAAATTAATGATTAAATGTCTTAAAATATAAAGAAAAGAGGTATGTCAAATGCAAGTAAAATCTATTTTTGAAGGAATTAACGATGAGGATATTACTAAAATGTTAAAGTGTTTTGAAGCAAGACGTATGCAATTTAAAAAGGATAGAACAATTGTTACTAATATTATTAATGTTAAAACAATCGGAATTATGCTAAAAGGAACAGCTAATATGATTAGATATGATTATAATGGAAATCGTTCAATCATAGAAAAACTTGAAGAAAACTCAGTTTTTGGTGAAGTTTTTTCAAGACTTGGAAATGATATTTCGGTAGTTGCAACAAGTGATTGTGAAATTTTATTTATTGATTATGAACATCTTGTTAAAAGATGTAAAAAAGGTTGCAGTTATCATTGTACTTTAACTAATAATGTACTTAGAATTTTATCTTCTAAAATTGTGGAATTAAATCAGAGACTTGAAATTCTATCTAAAAGAAGTATCCGGGATAAATTGCTCTCTTATTTTGAGTTATTAGCTAATGATAAACCTAATCGAATTTTTTTACTCCCCTTTTCTTATACAGAACTTGCTGATTATTTATCAGTTGACCGAAGTGCAATGATGCGAGAAATCAAAAATTTAAAAGAGGATGGTTTTATTAGAACCAATGGCAGACGTATAACTTTAATGAGTTATTAATTATTTGGTATTAACTTTTTATCCATATTACATAATTCATTCATAGGAATTTTAAACTTTTTAGAAATTTTATATAAATTTGAAGTTGAAATTAATATTTTACCTTTTTCATATTTAGCAATACAAGCTTGCGATACTCCCAGAATATTTCCCATATCTTCTTGAGATAATTTATTTTCTAAACGTAATTTTTTTAAATTATTACCAAGTATAATTAAATTAATTCCTTTTTCAACCCTATTATTTTTCTTATCTTTTAATAATCCTAATACATAATCTATATTATAATCAAAGTAATCAGCAAAATCTATTAAATAATTAAGCGGGATTATATTTATTCCCAACTCCCATAAAGAATAGGTACTTCTTTTAACTTTTAAAATTCTTGCCATATCTTTTTGTTCTAAATCATTATCTTCTCTGATATTTTTTAATTTTTCGAAATTAATCATATATATTTACCACCACTTTAATTTTCACATTTTAGGTGGTTTATAAAGTTATATGCTATTTTCAGTTATTATTTTTTTAACTTTGTGTTATAATAACTTTTAACAAACAGATGAGGTAGAACATGGAAGAAGTAGAAGAATTAAATAAAAAAATTTTAAATTTATCTTTAAATTGTCAACTTGATGATTCCTTTAATTTATTAGAGATATTATTTTTAGAAATAAAGTTATGTAAATTACAAATTGAAAATCTAGATAAAATGAAGCCTTTTTGGTTTCAAAAAAAGAAATTAGAAACTTATACAAAAAAACGAAAGGAATTACTTGATTTACTTTCAAAGTATCAACAAAGTCTTGAAGTAGAACTTAAGTTAATGTCCAAATTATCAGATAATTAAAACAACAGTTTATTGCTGTTGTTTTCGCTTATAAAATATATTATTGTAATAATTAAAATTATGCTTAATATTGCAATAGTATAGGTTTTTAAAATCTTTATTATAATGAGCCAATTTTTGCCAATATAAAAACCAAGTAATATTAATATACTATTCCAAATTAAACTTCTAATAAAGGGAATAAATCTTCCAAAGAAAATGCATTTTTCTCCTCTTTGTAAAAACCATTCTTTACAGTTTTTGATATCTTTTTCTTTTAATTTCAAAATTTTTCTATATTTACTTTTAGTAAATATTAAAAGTCGTTCTTCATTAAATATTTTACCTGCATAATATAAAATAATAGCCCCAGTTAAACTACCAAAAGTTGCTATAATAATAATTATAAAAATTTTAAGATATGAATATGTTGCCATATAAAAACTAAAAGTTAAAATTGCTTCTCTTGGAAGAGGAAATATGTTTTCGAAGGTAATAAACGAAAATATTCCTAAATAACCAAATTCATTCATTAAATTAATAATGAAATTCTGCATATAGCACCCACCCAATTAAAGTATATCATATTAAAAATTAATTATTAAAATTTTTACCATTTTTTGGAATTTTATAATTTTTAGAAAAAAATAGTTTAAAAAAGCTCTATTTTTAATTTTTTATGCTATAATCTATATGTATTGCTTGTGTGGCGGAATTGGTAGACGCGCACGACTCAAAATCGTGTATCTATGATGTGAGGGTTCGATTCCCTCCACAAGCACCAGATTGACATTAAACTCGGACTTTTTAATTTATTTAAATAGTTCGTGTTTTTTAATGTTTAATTTTATGTTATAATACTTCACAAATCTAAATTGATTATTTGTCAATTTAGAAAACACACTTGCCAATTTTTCAATTGGCAAATATGATAACATACTCATTATAAATATCAGAAAGGAGAAATATATGAATAGTATCTTCTTAAAAAAAGAACAATTATCTACATTTGAAAGATTCAAACCGGATAATTCTGCTACAAGTGAAGGAATATTTTATTTTTATGAATTAGGCAAAGAAAGATTGTTAATGAAAATTATGAAGAATATATATAATTATTATTCTTCACAAGGATTAAAAACTATTCAAATTTTAATGGAATATAAAAGTATATTTGCAGAGATTGTACCTGAATTAGTATTACCAGAGTCATTAGTATATATTGATCAATATTTAGTAGGATACTTAAGTAAATATATAGAAGGATTAAATTTAAAAAGTTATTTAACAAACCCAAACGTAAATTTCAAACAAAAAATTGAAGTCTTACAAAGGATAGGATTCATTCTAGAAAGAATAAAAGATCTGCAAATTTTTCCTTATCATTTTCATTTTGGTGATTTTCATGAAGATAATATTATTATAACTATGGACGATGAAATAAAAATAATTGATTCAAATGGTGTAAGTTTATTTGAAAAAGGAATTAACTCTAAATATTTAAAATTATGTGGTAATAATTTGCTTTATTTTGGTTCTGAAAATAAATATAATATAGGACCTGATGGTGAATATTTAGCTTCTAGGAATACCGATCTTCTTTGTTATATGATGATAGTTATGAATTATTTGACTCAAAGTAATTTTAGTAAATTACCATTTTATAAACTTAGTCATTATTTGGAATACTTAAAAAGTATTGGTTTTTCTCAAGATTTTTTAAGCTGTATAGGAAAATTATATAAACCGGAATATAATGAAAATCCATATTTATATCTTGGAAATATTACTGAAGATATGTTAGAAAATGCTAAAATGAGTGTGTATATAAAAAAATGTAATTAAAAGGCTAACGCGTTTTGGATAACTGAATCAAAAGATAGGCATCAAATAGTTGTAGATTTTTTATGTCATTTATTTGATGAAGAAAATACCCCAGAATGGAAAAAATATTTAGATGACTATTTAAAATAAAACAGTTGTCATACTCCTTCCTTTAGGGCACCAAATTGATATTAAACTCGGACTTTTATAGTTCGAGTTTTAATATGTTTGAATCTATGATATAATATTTTTAAATTTAATTGATAGATTTGTCAATTTAGAAAACGCACTTGTATATTGCAACTCAATATACATGTGAAAATAATTTTATTATTTTTAAAATTTATATAATATAATAATAAATTAAAAGGAGATGGTATTAATGTCAGAGAAGGAGTTAAGTAATTATATTTATGCACTATTGAATAAATCCGAAGAAGCGTACTTAATGTCTATTGAAATTATTAACAAACCAACTATAAATTATCGAACAGAAGGTTTTTGCTTTTTTATCTGTAATGCATGGGAATTGTTATTAAAGGCATATCTTATTAATAAAGCAAAAGACATTACTGTTATTAATTATAAGGATGATTCCAATAGAACAATTGGACTTGATGAATGTGTAGAAAAGATTTTTACAAGCACAACAGACAAAACTAAAAATAATATTTCATTTATTAGAAATATAAGAAACAAAGCTACGCACCTTATTTTACCTGAATATGATTATATTTTATCTCCTGCATTTCAAAGATGTCTTACAAATTATAATAAATTTTTTAAAAAACAATTTCCTAATTATAATCTAAATGAAAAAGTAACTCCTTATATTGCTCTAGTGAATCCAGGCAATAATGAAGATGTGTCATCATTAATATTAAATCCAGCAAATTTATTATTACTTGATAAATTAAAAAAAGAGTTAAATTCTGATGAATCTTTGGGTCAAACATTAAGACTAATTTCTACAAAAAAAGAATCTGAAGCGGACATTAAATATACAATTGTAAAAGATAGTAAAGATTTAGCAACCGTTATTAATGTTCCAAAGGATATTGAAAAAACGCATCCATACACTACAACTGATGTAGTAAAAAAAATAAAAGAAACTTTGGAACTATCTCTTGGACCTAATCATGGATTTACTCCAAATAAATTTCAAGATATTTGTAAAAGAAAAAACATAAAAAGTAATCAAGATTATTGTTATTTATTTGAATATTCAAAAAGCAAAATTTATAAATATAGTGATATAGCAATTGAATATATTAGTCAAGTTTACATTGAAGAATTTAAAAATCAAAAAAAATATGAATAATAAACAATTTTGTGTTATAATATATTTGTAGATGGGATACTTGTGAGGGAATAACGATGTGTTGGCATAGCCAGTAAGCATACTTAGTATGTGAGAATTCATCTCGCCCGGGGTACCCATCGTTTTTTTTGATAAATTAAAATTTGTCGAACTTCTTCCTTTAGGACACCATTGACGAATCTATTCAAACTTTTTCGAATATTGATATAAAAGGATAATCCCTTAGGTTATTTTGATATGTTTGTCAAAATACCTAGGGGATTAATTATTCGGATTCCATCTGAGCAAGTCGGATGCGTCTAACTTGCTTTTTTTATTATATAAATGTTTAAAAAAAACTAATAAGTAATTTTTTTTATTGATACTTAAATCAGTTATGTTTATAAAAAGTTGTAGATAACTACGTCACTCGCACCAGATAGATACTAAATTCGAAAAATGCGAATAAAAAATCATAAAATTAAAACGTAATTAAACCGATATGTTAAATATTTCTTGATTTTTTTAATTTTTTATAGTATAATACTAACGTTTTTAAAGGGGGACCTATTATGGAAAATAAAAAAACAAATCCTACATCAAATGCTAAAAAAACAGATTTAGTTCTAAAAACACTTTATGAATTATATATTAAAAATCCTTGTAAACAAGGGGTTGAAAGAGTTATTGAAACACATAAACTTAATCTAACTGTTCAAAAATACGTTGCTTGCTTATTAAAATATATAAAAGAACAAATACTAATATCAGAAGATATTCCTGATTATGGAAAAGTATACGAAAAACTATTAACATTATCTAAAGAAGAAGCAAATGAATACTTAAATAGACAAAATCTACCTCTAAGTTATTTAAAAGAAAATATTGATAAATACTTTATCGAATTTAGACCTGATATTATAATTTTAAATCCTAAAATTTATGATAATTTAACTATCAATATATTAAATTCAAGTATAACTCAAAAGAAAAAAACTGTTAGTAGTTCTAATAGAGTTTCAAAACTATCAGATAAAGAAAAAGAAAAATATAAACAATTGATTGAAGAATGTATTAATTCAAAATATTCTATCAAAAGATTTTTAACATTTAAAAATACAAGTATGAATTATTTAAAATACAATGGTGTAATTAATTATATGAGACTAAATCTTCCTACTTTGTATCAAGAATTTTTAATGAGTCAAGAAATGAAAGAAAATGCAGAAAATATTACTAATGATGTTTATAAAATTTTTAAAATAGCTAAAGAGAAAAAAGAAAATTTTAATTGTATTGATTTATATATAAATACTATTTATTCTCCTGAAGAACTAATTAAAAAAGCCAATGAAATTTTTGATAAAGAGGATAGAACATTCTTTAGTAAAAATGTAGTTTCATTATTTTCAATGAGATTTTTCCCTAAACAACAATTACAATATGACTCTTTATTAAATAATCGATTTGGAATTACTGTAAACGGAGAGTTAATTGAAACAACATTCGAAGAAAGAAAACTAATATTAGATTTCTTAACGAAAAATTTTATTCCATTAAATTCAACTACTTATATCTCTGCTTTTAAAAAGTTTTTTAACAATGAATTACCATATGAAAAGTGTAAATAATTATTTATACTTTTCATTTTTTAGTATTCTTTTTGTTTATTACCCGTATAATTAAACGAGGTGAACATGGAAGAAGAAATTTATATTGTTAAAGAAGGAGACAACTTATATGATATTGCTGATAAATATAATACAACTGTTGGTATTTTAAAAATATTAAATAATTTAGAAAGCAATATTTTAAAAATCGGTCAGGAACTTAAAATACCATATAAAAAAGTAGAACAATCTCCTCCAAGTGATTATATAATTTATACAATTAAACCGGGAGATAGTTTATATAATATTGCTAAAAGATATGAACTTTCTTTAGAAGAATTAGTTAATTTTAATGAACAAGGAACAACTCTTTTAAAAATTGGTGAACAATTATTAATTCCTGTTAAAACTTCTAATAATGATATTACTTATATTGTAAAACCAGGTGATACTTTATATAATATTGCCAAACGTTATAATATTAGTGTTGAGAAATTAAAAGAAGTAAATAATTTAGATAATAATATGTTAAAAATTGGCGAAAGTTTAATTATTCCTGAAACTAGTAACTATCGACCTTATGTTGTTAAAGATAATGATACTTTAAAAGAGATTGCTGATTATTATAAGATTGAACTTGCTGAACTTAAAAAAATAAATAACTTATTAACCGATGATATAATGGTTGGACAAATCTTACTTATTCCAAATGAAAAATAAAAGATAAATTGATTATTTTTTCAACTTATCTTTTTATTTTCATTAATTTAATCTTCTTTATATTCAGTTAAAGTAATCTTAGTAGTTTTTTCTTTACCATCTCTTAAATAAGTAATCGTGATTGTATCTCCAACATTATATTTATATAATTCATATCTTAAATAAGCACTGTTACTTACCTTTTCGTTATTGACTTTTGTAATTACATCACCTTTTTTTAAGTCAGAATTGCTTGCTCCACTATTACTTGAAATTTCAACAACAACCACACCTTCTGTAATACTACTATCTAACATGATACCACTTCGATATAAAGTATAAGTATCAGTTACATTTACCATAGTAATTCCAAGCATAGGTCGAACTATCGCTTCACCTTTTTCTAAACTATCAATATGACTCATAGCATATTCAATAGGAATAGCAAATCCCATATTTTCAACTTCATTTTCAACTAATTTTAGAGAAATTACGCCAATTACTTCACCTTGAGCATTTACTAAAGGACCACCACTATTACCAGGATTTACAGCAGCATTTGTTTGTAATACTTTCATAACCCAATCATTATTACCAGAAACGCTAACTGTTACATATCTATCTTTTCCAGATAAAATTCCATCAGTTACAGTTCCTCGATATTCATAACCAAGAGGAGAACCAACCGTAAATACAGTATCTCCAAGTTTAGAATTTTCACTAGTTCCAATAGGAGCAACATCTATTATTTTATCTTTATCAAGCCTTACAACTGCTAAGTCTAAATACATATCACTTCCCAAAACTTTACCTTCAATTTCATCATCTTTACTATTAATTAAAGTTATTTTAGAAGCTCCATCTATAACATGATGATTAGTTAATAAATAGGCATATTTAGAATCAGTTTTATATACGAAACCACTTCCAGTAGATTGAATTGTTTCTCCTTTATAATTTCGAACCATCATAACAGCATCATATATTTTTTCAACACTTGCTGATAACGAACCATCATTAACAACCACAGTTCCACTACAAGCTCTACAAGTATTATTTGAACTACTACTTCCTGAACTATTACTTGTAATATTTTGTAAAACCGGAGTATTAAGAGAAATATAATACATTAATAAACCACCTAAAATAAAGGCAACAAATAAATAAATTACTTGATTAATTCTATTTTTATCTTTCATTAAAACCTCACATTCCTTTCCATGTTAAAATGCCATCAATCTAAATTTTTTATTTCATAATAATTTTTAGGAAATCCCATTCTATCTAATACTTTATCTATTTTTATCGTATGTAAATTAAGTTCTAAATTTGCTAAAACATGTCTAATTTCTTCTATCAAATTTGCAAATTCCTCTTTAGATAACATTTGTTTCATAATGATAATTAAAGCAAATAAATCATCTTTTCCATAAATATATTCATCATCCATTATTGGAATATTAAGCAACTTATGATATTTATTATCAGCAATCTTTCTTTGGGTTTTATTTTCATAAACAATATCTTCATGTGCACATAAATTACGATAATTAGATAAAATCGTTAAATAATTTATTAATACATCAACATCGACATTATAAAGTTCAGCTATTCCCATTTGGTCTTCTTTTTTTAAAATAGAATAAAGTTCTCCAACAATTCCAAAAGACAAAACTTTAACTAAAACCCATAAGGGAATATAACCATAATTATTAACATAATGCATAGTTGCCGAGTGCTGAGTAGCATTAATATTAATTTGTCTTTTCATTTTTTTTAAGATATCATTAACTTGTTTAATTTTTTCTTTATTAGTTGTAAAATTTTTAGGGGTTAAATAATCTTTTTCTCGATATCCATATTTAAGAGATAATTGGTAACTAATAACCGATTTTACATTATTTTCAATAATTAAAATATTTTTAAAAATAATATTTCTAAATTCTCGGTCAAATAAAAATAAACTATATAATTCTTCAAAAGTACATCCTTCTATATATCTTTTATCAACACTACTACGCATAAATAAGTAACGATACCCATTTAAAAAGAAATAATTTTCTCTAAATAAAACTGTCTTAGCATACTCTTCATCATTAATAATTAATCCTTTATTTCTTAGTATCTCAACTTGCTCATTTAAGGTCTTAAACTCCTTTTTCATCTTTTCTCTCCTACCTTTTAAGTATATCACAAAAATAGTAAAAAAATATGTTTTTTTGGTGAAATTTTCATATATTTTTCTTGATATAATTTACATATTTTATTTTTTATTTTTATTCTTATAATACTCTTTAATATTTTTTTCCATAATAGTCTGCTCTTGCAGCTTTTTATCTTTTAGTACTAAAAGAAAAATAATTATCAAAATATCATAGATAATTGGCATTTTAAAAAGAAAATTCAAAATTGTAAAACCAATTAAAAGATACCAAATTATATCTTTCTTAGTATAATTAGTTTTTTTTAATTTATTAATAATTAAGTATTTAATTGTTAAATAAGTAATAGGAATAAAAACGATAGGTATACTACCTAAATCACTTAAAGTAATTCCCAAAAGATAATTTATATTTTTAAGTATCAAGATAAAAATAAAATAGTTTAAATAATATTTAAATATATAATAATTAAAATTATTCATTCTAAACCTCTATAACTATAAATTTTAAAAAATTATTAGTAACTTTACTACTAATAATTAATTTAAGTAATTTTTATCTTTTAGTTTTATTTAATTTTTTTTACTTCTACAATAGAAGCCTCTATTGTTTTAGGAGAAGTTTTGGTATTATCATTTTTTTTATTAAAAATATAACCAATTATTTCTAGTGTTGAGTAAACCATTAATACTATTCCTAAATATTTAAAAACTAAATTAGTTTCTAAGATTGTATAAAGTCCTCCGCCAATAAGTAAAAGAGCTAAAACTAACATAACATAAAAATTAACACTTTTCTTATCAAGATATAAAGCATTTATTAATCGGTTAATACCACTAAATAAAATCCAACCTCCAATTACTAATCTAACTAAGGCTTCAATTACGCCTGCTAAAAAAATAAAAACAAGACCAACTACTACTAAAACTATTCCTAAAACCATTCCTTTAGAAGAAATTCTATTATCATTTTTTACTTGAATATAATTTTTAATACAATTAAATATTCCAAGTAAAATAATTAAGCCCCCAATTACATAAGATACAACTAAAACAATTGCATCAGGTCTTGTAAACATTACTGCTCCTAAGATAAAAAAGACAATTGAACTAATAAGTAGTGCTATATTTGAATATGATTTAACTTCTATTTTCATTTTCTAACCTCTCTCTATACGATTATACTAAGTTTTGTTTAATTTTTCAATAATTAAAGAAAACAAACTTTTAACAATCGATTACCTTCTAAATTTTTGACTTCGATAATTACAATTTTTACATAATGGAGCTATTAATTTATTATTTCTAAAACCCATATTTAATTCTTTAAATAATTTTGTATTTAAAATAGTTTCTAAATCATCTTTAAAAATATTTCCTAATTTTAAATGAGCCTTACTATCTAAACAACAAGGAACAACATCACCATTTACTAAAATTGCAATATGACTTCTAGTTCCAAGACAAGTTCCTATGTTTTTGGTCGTTTCTTTTTCTTCATCTGGCCAAATAAATTCATTATCCTTATCAAGATAAAGATTATCTTTAATTTTTATATTTTTTAAATTTAGAACTTGCGTTTTAAAATCATCGTTTAAATGATAATAAGATATAATTTTTTCCACAATTATAGTGGATAACTTATCTAAATGATAATTATCAAGTAACCAAATTCGATAAACTATTGGAATCTTTTTACTTAATATTTCAGATACTTTAAAAACTTTTTCAAAATAATCAGGCATTTTATTTTCAGAATGAAGAGATATATTTATTTGTTTAATATTATCATACTTTAATAAAATAGCATATTTATTAGCAAGTAACGTTCCATTAGTGGTTATTTTAACTTTCATATTATTTAAAAAACATAAATTTAAAATTTCATCAAGTTTTGAATGAAGAAGAGGTTCACCTTTAACATGTAAATAAATTGATTTTGTATACTTTTTTATTTTTTTTAAAACTATTTCAAATGAGCAGGTAGACATTTCTTCAAGTATACGATTATCATTTGAACAAAACGAACAATTTAAATTACATTTATTAGTTATTTCAACATAAATTTTAGAAAATCGCATTTTAATCTTCCGCTTTCATTTCAAATAAAATATCTCTTAATTCCATTGCTCTTTCAAAATCAAGATTATGAGCAGCTTCTCGCATTTCATCTTCAAGTAGTTGCATAGTCTTAATTTTTTCTTGTTTAGTCATTTTCGTCGTCTTTTTAGTTTTGCTTTCCTCATCAATATTAGAAATTAAATCTCTAATTTCTTTGATAATTGTTTTAGGAGTAATATTGTGAAGTTCATTATATTTAATTTGAATTTCTCGACGTCTTTTAGTTTCTTTAATTGCATATTCCATACTATCAGTCATTTTATCAGCATATAAAATAACATGTCCATTTGCATTTCTTGCACACCGACCAATCGTTTGAATTAAACTTCGCTCACTTCTTAAAAAGCCCTCTTTATCAGCGTCAAGAATAGCAATTAAACTAACTTCTGGGATATCAAGTCCTTCTCGAAGAAGATTAATTCCAACTAAAACATCATAAGTACCAAGTCGTAAATCACGAATAATTTTCATTCTTTCAAGAGTTTTAATTTCTGAATGTAAATAAGCAACTTTTATATCTAATTGTTTTAAATAATTAGTTAATTCTTCAGCCATTCGAATAGTTAATGTTGTAACTAATACTCGTTCATTTTGATTGATTCTTTCATTAATTTCCCCAACTAAATTATCAATTTGGCCAACGGTTTTTCGAATTTCAATCGTTGGGTCTAAAAGTCCAGTTGGTCTTATAATTTGTTCTATAAATTTATTATTAGTAAGCGCAAGTTCATAGTCGCCGGGAGTTGCAGATACATAAATTACTTGATTAACTTTGTTTTCAAATTCATTAAATTTTAATGGTCGATTATCAAGGGCACTTGGAAGTCTAAATCCGTAATCAACCAAATTTAACTTTCGAGCTCTATCTCCATTATACATTCCTCTTATTTGAGGAACAGTAACATGACTTTCATCAATTACTAATAAAAAATCTTTATTAAAAAAATCAAGTAAACAGGTTGGCGTTTCACCGGCCTTTTTTAACGCTAAATGTCTTGAATAATTTTCAATTCCATGACAAAAACCCGTTTCAAGTAACATTTCCATATCATAGTTTGTCCGCTCTCTAATTCTTTCGGCCTCTAAAGGTTTATTATTTTGATTAAAGTATTCTATTCTTTCTTTTAATTCTTCTTTGATGTTATCAACTGCAATTTTTAAAGTTTCTTCGTTAGTTACAAAGTGGCTAGCTGGAAATATTGTAACACTTTTTTTATTAGTAATAATGGCTCCAGTTAAAGCATCAATTTCACTAATTCGCTCAATTTCATCGCCAAAAAATTCTATTCTAAGTGCATGAACATGTTCATTTGAAGGAATAATTTCTAAAGTATCTCCTCTAACTCTAAAGGTTCCTCTTTTGAAATCTAATTCATTTCGTTCATACAACATATCAACAAGTTTTAACATTACTTGATTACGGTCACAGGTTTCTGAAACTTTTAATGTTAAGGTTTTATTTCGATATTCTTCAACTTCACCAATTCCATAAATACAAGAAACACTAGCAACAACAATAACATCATCTCTTGATAGTAAAGCACTGGTAGCTGAATGTCTTAATTCATCAATTTCATCGTTTATTGAGGCATCTTTTTCAATATAGGTATCACTTGATGGAACATAGGCTTCTGGTTGATAATAATCGTAGTAAGAGACAAAATATTCTACTCGGTTATTTGGAAATAACTCTTTAAGTTCACTATAAAGTTGTCCTGCTAAAGTTTTATTATGAGCAAGAACAAGTGTTTGTTTATTAACATTTTTAATAACATTTGCAATCGTAAACGTTTTTCCAGTACCAGTTGCTCCAAGTAAAACTTGATGTTTAACACCATTCTTTATTCCATTTGTTAATTCTTCAATTGCATTTGGCTGGTCACCACTTGGTTTATATTTAGATACTAATTCAAACATAACTACCTCCTTTATTGCTACTTTCAATCATAAAATCATGAATTTATTAAAATGTGAACCTTGAAACTAACTTTACTAAAAAACAACAATATTAAATAAATTTCAATAATATATTTTAACATGGTTTTATTAACAAGACAAGGAAAAAGACAAGGGTCATTTTTTAATCTATTATTACTATTAAGTATTGAAATAACTTTAAAGTAATGTTATTATAATGAGCCAAGGAGCGAGTATGGAAAATAATTTAAAAACTATTTCAAATATTCCATTTTCATATATTGCCTTGCTTGTTTTAACCACTTTAATTGAAAATGATAAAAAAATAATTACCAAAGAAAAACTATTAGTAAGTTGTAAACTATTAATAAAATCTTTTAAAAATAATGTTTATTTTCAAAAAGAATTAAATGATTATGGAATAATTATAACTATGGATTATGAAAATTTAGAAACTGAATTAGATGTTTTCTTAAATGATTATCAATTTTTATTTAAAACTATCGATTTAAAGAAACTTACTATCGAAGATGATATAAGTTTAGATGACCTTAGTAATTATTTAGAAGAAATTGAAATTTCTAAAAATATAAATGATTTTCAAGAAGAATTTCGTGAGTTAAGAGTTGATAAAACTTTAAAAAAATACTTAAATATTAATAAACTAGCTAATATTTTTAAAGAATATTATAAAAATGAACTCTATTTAGAACAACTTTATCTAAAACTTTTAAAAAGTGATAATAAAGAAAGTATCCAAAAAGAAATAAAATTATTACTGGATTTACGAAATAAATTTTTAGGTAAATTATATAGTAGACCCGAATTATATAGAGCTTATCATGCTGAATTTAATAATATTTTAAAAGAAAAAATCATTCCATATCAAGATAATTACCCAGTTGATATTACAACAATAAATGCTTCTAAATTTTATAAAACTAATCCAACTTTTTTTAATGATTTTGATGATGATTATGATTTTTTAGAAGATGATTTAGATTTAGAAAATGACGAAGAAGTTGAAGAATTTAATCCAGATAATTTTGAAAATAATGATATTATGCAAATTAACAGTGAAGATTTTGATGAATTAATCAAAGATTTAAATCAATATGCGATTTTTGATAATATCTCTTTAGCTAATTTCAAAATAAATGAAGACTTAGCTAATCTTATTATTCAAATTACTAATAAAACTCCACCTCAAATTGATAATAATCTAATTCAACAAGGAATTTTTAAATTTATTTATACAGTCAATTATGAAGATGCTTTATTATTTTACTTATTATATATTGATAAATTAGATAAACTAATTAAAGATTATGAAGATTTAGAATTAGAAGTTACCAAAATGCGATTAATTTATGCTCTTGATAATACTAATTTAAATTTATTTTTAGATAATCAAGTTGAAAAACTTTTAAATACTTTTTTAAATTTATTAAATCAAGATGAAATTGATAAAGACTGTTATAATTTTTTAAATTTAGAAAGTTATTTCTTTCTAATTGATATTTTTGAAAATAAAGAAAATTCACCAAATGATATTTTAAAAAAATTAGCTTTTATCTCTACTTACTATTATTTAACTGGTGATAAAAAAATTGATGAAATCATGAAAAATTATATAAGTTATAATAATTATTTTACTTATTATAAAATAATTCATGAAAATAAACTAAAAGAAAAGTCTAAAATAAAATTATAAATTTAGACTTTTTCATTTACTTTAAAAACCAAATCATTAATTTTTTCTAAAGAATCTTTAGAAATACTATTTAAAATTAAATCATCATTTGAAAATAAAACAAGATAACCATTTAAATTTTCAGGTAATTCCGATTTATCATGAATAATTAATATCTTTTTAGTATTTAATTTATATTTAAATACATTAAATAAATAACCATAATTATCAGCATTTTTAGCATATATATAATAAGTTAATTCATTATCTTTAGGAATTTTTTCTAATATTAAATCAACATCTTCAACAATACTTCCTTTATAGTAATCATTAAAAATTAAAAAAGCGATATTTTCTCTTTTATAATAAATTCCAATTACTTCTAAAAAAATTACTAAACATAATAATATTTTATAAGCTGGGGTTTTAATATTTAAATTAATAAACTTAAAAATAACCATTCCTAATATAAATATTAAAATACTACTCATATAACGAAAATAACCAGCTAATTCTAAGGCTTCATTAAGAGGCATTGAAAATATATACATAAGTCCTAATAGGAAATAGTAACTTATATAAATTAAGTTTATAATTATTAAAAATTTAACCTCATTTTTAGATTTAGTAACTAATATTTTAAAAAGAACTAGAAAATTAATAATTAACATATAAATATTAGCCATATTTTCTTTTAAATTAAAGAAATTAAGAAAATACATTTTAATAAATATAAGAATATTAAGAGGTCCTTTTTGTCTGAAACTAGCAACTAAATTATATAAAGTTAATGAATGTTTAGCATAATGAGCTTCAAAGGGTTGATAAACTAAACTAACATGTCTTTGCCAAATTAAAAAGGAAAATAATAAGGTAAAGATAATTAATAAAAAATATTTATAATTAACTTTTAAACTTTTTTCTTTAAAAGCTAAATATAACAAGTATCCAATTAGATAAATGGTAAAGACTAAGCCCGCATTTTTAATTAAATATAATTCTACGAAAATTGGTAAGGAATACAAAGTAGCAATTTTTAAATCCTTTTTATAAAAATTAATAACTAAGATAGCAAATAAAGCAATAACTGGTAATAATAAATCAACAAGTAAATCATTAAACCGGATAGAAATAGTTAAAGTTAAAAGATAAAAGAAAATAAGTAAAATTCTCTTTAATAATTTATGATTATTTTTAACATAAGAAAATAAAACACTAATATAAGAAAATAGTAAATAATTTGAAGCAATTATCATCATACTTTCGCGTTTAGAAGTTAATAACCCAAAGAAATAAAGAAAACAAGCACTTCCAGGTTGATAACCTTGAAAAGTTATAGAAGTATTTAAAAAATTTGGTAAACGATTATCTAAAAGCATGTTTTTAACAATTAAACCCCAATGGGAAAAATTATCATAATGAACTAAATGCATATTAAACCCTAAAATAGTAATTATAAGATAAATTACTAAAATAATGATAGTATCACTTTTTCTAGAAAAACTATTTTTCGTAATTTCTTTAGTAACAATTAATTTTATTAAATAACTAAGACCTAGTAAGGTTAATAAACAAGAAGTAAGTCTTAAAATATTTAAAATTCCGCCTATAAAAGTAATTATTATAATTAAAGTAAATACATAAGGAAGAGAAAAATGCTTTGGAATTTGAAATTTTTTTTCTAAAAACTTCGAAAGACCAAAAACTGATAACCAAAAAATAATTAAACCTAGTAATTCTCGCATATAAGCTCCTTTACTTAAGAAAAAAATGATAATTTATATTAAAAGATTCCTATAATTTCATCATTTTTTACATCTATATTTAAATAATTAGCCTTTTTAGAAAGTCCAGGCATTCTAACTACTCCCCCCATTAAAATAGTTATAAATGACGCTCCATTGTTAATCTTATAACCAGTAACTGTCATCGTAAAATCCTTTGGATAACCTAATATATCTTTATTATCAGTAATTGAAGCTGGGGTTTTTGATATACAAATTTTATATTTTTGATATTTTTCTGGTAAATTTTCTAATTCTTCTTTTAAATTTCCTTTATATAAAACTTCTTTAGCTCCATAAATATCATGACAAAATTTAGCTATTTTCATACATAAAGTATCGTTAATATCATAAATTTCATAATGTTTTTTATTAACGCGATTAGCATATTCAACTACCTTTTTAGCAATTAAAGTAGTATTTTTACTACCATTTTTATACATATTACTAATTAAAGCCTCAACATTTAAACTTTTACAATAATTTTTAAAAGTCATAATATCTTCTTTAGTATCATCACTAAATTTATTTAAAATTACTAAAACATTATCATTAAACTTTTGCATATTTAAAATATGAAATTTTAAGTTTTCAAGACCTTTTAAAAGATTACCTTCACCATGATATTTTAAACTTCTAATAGTTGCATTTATAACAATTAAATCAGGATAAAAATCATTAAAAGAACATTTTATATCATGAAATTTAACAGCTCCCATATCACTTCCAAAGCCAGCTTCAGTTATTACATAATCAGCTAAATTAAGTGCCATTTTAGTAGCAACCACTGAATTACAACCATGGGCAATATTAGCAAATGGTCCTCCATGAATTAAAGCGGGATTATTTTCTAAAGTTTGAACTAAATTTGGTTTAAAGGCATCTTTTAGTAAAGCTAAAACAGCCCCTGTTCCTGATAAATCTTTAAGAAATATTTCCCTACCTTGCTTGCTTTTTCCAACTAAAATATTATCAAGTCTACATCTTAAATCTTGAAAATCTTTAGCAAGCGTAAAAATTGCCATAATTTCACTAGCAGCTGTAATTGTAAATTTATCTTTTCGTAAAGAAGTATTAATCTCTCTTAAACTTCTATCATTAATATCTAAACATCTTTCAAAATAAACTTCTTTAATTTCTAATTCATTTCCTTGATAAATATGATTATCTATAATTGAAGCAATTAAATTATTTGCTGATGTTATAGCATGAAAATCGCCAGTAAAATGTAAATTTATTTCATTCATTGGGGCAACTTGCGTAACTCCTCCCCCGGTTGCTCCTCCTTTCGTTCCAAAAACTGGTCCTAAAGATGGTTCCCGAAGAGCAACTATACTCTTATAACCATTTTTATTTAAAGAATCACATAATCCAATTGCTAAAGTTGTTTTCCCCTCACCATAAGGAGTTGGATTAGTAGAAGTTACTAAAATTAATTTACCTTGATGTTTCTTTTCTTTAATTTTGGTAACTTTCGCCATATAATTTCCATATTTAATTATTTCATTATCAGATAAACCAATTTTTTTAGCAACCAAAGAAATATTTAATAACTTAGCCTTTTTATTAATTTCATAATCGTTCATAAACTCACCTAAGTTGATTATAACATATCTTATTTATTTTTTTTCGAATTTTCGACAAAATTCGACATAATGCTTTAATCTTTTTTCTTATAATATTAAAGTGTAAAGAAAGGAATTAATATATGAATTATACAATTAAATTTCATGACTTTATCATGATGTATAATACAATAAAATATAACTTAATGAAAACTAATTTAAAATATAAAATTTCTTTTTATTACTTAAATAATTATTTAAATATAGAAATTGATAATTCAAATGAAAGAATCTTTAAATATAGTATTCTCTGTAGTAAAGAAGAATATGATTTTTTAACTTGGTTTTTAGGTTGTGATTTTATTAATAGTCATGAAATTAATATAGCTATGTTTGCTAATATTAATGAAAAGGCTAGAACTTTATATTATAAAGCAAATACGAAAATGCTCGATTATGATAATGTTAAAATTCACATTATAAGAGATAACTTTTTAGAATTAAATATTTATTATTTTGAAGGTCTTAATAAAATAGGAATAGAAACGCAAGATAAAGCTTTAAAAAAAATTTATGAAATAGAAAAAAATACTTAGTTGGCTAAGTATTTCAGACTGTTGACAAATAGGTAAAACATTTTGCTTATTTGTCTTTTATTTTTTAAAATTTTAATTTCTAACAAA